>PCSQ01000133.1 GCA_002772455.1 Candidatus Beckwithbacteria bacterium CG23_combo_of_CG06-09_8_20_14_all_47_9
CAACCAATTACCTGTTTTGACACCTGTAGTTCCGACGCCGAATGCGAAGCCGATTTACGCTGTCAAAGTGTTTCCGGCACCAAACGCTGCGTTAACCCCAGCTGCAGTGAGGATGCCGACTGCAGCTGCGCTGTAGCTAAAAAGGCCTGTTGGGATAAGTGCCAAAACAACAATGACTGCGAATCGCCCTGGGCCTGTCAGACAATTCCCGGTACCAATGATAAACGCTGTGTCAATTCCAGTTGTGTCGGGGAAAGCGACTGCAGCTGCGCTGTAGCCGAGGTCGCCCACCCATCACCTTTGGCTAGTTTACCCAAAGCCTCGCCTCCGGCCCTGCCGCAGGCCGGTGTCAATACCCCGATGGTCCTGGGAGTTTCCGTCGGAATCTTAATGATGCTCGTTGGTTTGCTGGCACTGTAGCTTAACGCCAACTGGGCAACCAAAACCAATACTTTAACCACTGACTCGATAACGGTATAGCCGTATTGATCGGATAGAAAAAAAGAAAACTAATAGTAATCAGTAATAAGTAAATCGTAATTAGTGGTTTGTTTTTAGTTTGCCAAAGACCCTGGGCCAAAATAACGGTCAAAACCGAAAGCGCCGGCAAATAATGGTGCAAAAACATAATCCGGGGCGAGGCCAAAAACGGCAGCCAGAGGCCCAGGTAAGAAACCAGAAGATACCGGTAAGGACTCTCCTTGAAAGCCTTCGAGGAGAGTCCTTGAAGGAGGGCCAAAATCCCACCCCAAAATA
This sequence comes from Candidatus Beckwithbacteria bacterium CG23_combo_of_CG06-09_8_20_14_all_47_9, assembly GCA_002772455.1. GTDB lineage: Bacteria > Patescibacteriota > Microgenomatia > UBA1400 > CG1-02-47-37 > CG1-02-47-37. Next base: position 757 of record PCSQ01000133.1, read on the forward strand.
TCACTGGGTTGCCCAAGTTATAAATGTTGGCAATTTTATCCGGCAGGTACTGAACGTAAAACCAAACCGGCCGGATTAATAGCGGCCACTGCCAAGCCGCCGATTGATAACCATGGGTGGCAGTTAAGTGGATCTGATAATAATAAATTTGTTTATGCAGCTCGACAAATTGCTGCCAGATATGGCCTTGGAACCAAAACTGGAAAAAAGAAAGCAGATAGATTAATGGCGGAATAAAAACAAAATACCAATAGGGACTCTCCCTGAAGGCCTTCAGGGAGAGTCCCTGAAGGAAAACTTGAAGGCCAAAAATCGGAAATAATAACACCGCCGAATGCTTGGTGGAAATGGCAAGTCCGGTAAAAACCGCACTCCAAAACCAACTCTTTTTATAGAAAAAAGCCAGCGCAAATAAAATAAACGTGGTGACAAAAATATCGTTCATGGCAATCCGGGACATGGTCAGCTGCAAATTATCCAAACTGAACAGCAGGCCCGCCAGTAAAGCAATGTTGGTTTTTTTTGTTACTACCAAAGCTAAATAATAAACCGCCGCCACGGCCAGCGTGCCGAATACCGCGGCGGGAAACCGCCAACCAAAACTGTTATCCCCAAAGACCAGCACCGAACCGGCTTGGAATAACTTTGCCAAAGGCGGGTGCAGCCAATCATAGGCGGTATTCGGCTCCGGCGCCTGGGCGTAAACGTCAAACGCTTCCGGATTATTTTGGGAAAATGCCCGCAGAGACGGAACGTGATAAACTTCATCAAAGATATAACTTGACGGTATACCCAAACGCCAAAGCCTAAATCCAAAACTTATTATCAGCAGTAAAATCAGGTAGAATCTTTGCATATGTCTATATTATCAGTCGGATATTTTTTCGCTACCGCCGGATTTCTAGGCATCACCGTAATTCAAATTCTCAAACTAAAGCTGGGCCCTTTAATGAAACTGACAGCCGGTCTTATTATTGGCATCATCAGTCTTACTCAAATAATTTTTTGGCAATCCTGGCTCATTCCTTTTAATCAAGCCTCGATTATGGCTACCACCGGGGCCATAATTCTAGGCAGCGGCTGGTGGTGGTGGAAAAACATCAGGCAAATGAAAATTAAATTCAACCGGTTGGCGGTCAGTCAATGGTCTTTCTGGTTAGCCGGATGGATATTTTTATGGGGGTTTATTTGGCAATATATGCTCACCCTGGAAACAGACGGCCTATACGCCGGCTGGGTAAATATCTGGGGAGATTGGGCCGCTCATTTAAGCTATACCACCAGTTTTGCTTTCGGCCAAAATTTCCCGGTGCAAATGCCTATTCTGATCGGCGCCAAATTTTCCTATCCTTTTTTAGCCGACTTTTTGTCGGCAATCCTGATTAAATTGGGCAGTGATTTACTGCCGGCCATGCTTTTTCCCAGTGTCATTTTGTCAACGCTTTTAGTGGCAGTTATTACCAAACTGGGCTCGGAAATAAATAAAAATTTTCGCGCCGGGAAGCTAACCGCACTTTTATTTTTATTTAACGGTGGCTTTGGGTGGTGGTGGTGGATAAAAGACATTCAGGTTAACGGCCTAAGCCGGGTGATGCAAAACTTGCCCCGCGAATATACCCACTTGGAAAAACTTTTTAACATCGAGTGGATCAATATTATTACTTCCCAAGTCATTCCCCAGCGCGGGTTTCTTTTGGGGTTTCCGGCCGCCGTCCTGATTTATTTTTTCCTCTGGAAATATTGGCAAAACAAACAGAGCCGGAACTTGCTGGCCGCCGGCATCATTATCAGCCTGCTACCCTTGGTTCACGCCCATTCAGTGGCGATTGCCGGCGCGGTCGGAGCTACCTTAGCGGCCATTGAATTAGTGCAAAATCGGTTTAAAGCCTCGGTAATTAAAAACTGGTTTTGGTTTGCCGGACCGCTGCTCATTATCGGCCTGCCTCAATTGTTGTATTTCTTCAGCGATTCTGTCACTAACAGCACTTTTATTAAATGGTTCCCCGGTTGGCTGGCAACCTCAAGGGGTGATAACTTCGGCTGGTTTTGGTTAAAAAATTTAGGCTTAATGGCTATACTTCCTCTGGTTGGCCTAATACCGGCCGACAAAAAATTTAGATTATTCAGCCTGCCTTTCTGGTTAATTTTGGCCGCCGCTAACCTATGGTTATTCCAACCCTGGGAGTGGGACAACACAAAATTCTTTGTCCACTGGTATTTAATCGCCTGTGTTTTAGCTGGTGGTACCCTGGCAAAAATGCCTAAAATTATTACCATCATTCTGTTAACCATTACTATCTGGGCAGGAGGGTTGGATGTTCTGCGCTTAACCCAATATCCTTATAGAAAAATCAGGTTTTGGACCAACGAGCAGCTGCAATTAGCCGATTGGGTCAAACAAAACACTGCCCCTGGGGATAATTTTTTAACGGCAGACAATCACGATCATTGGCTGCCGACCCTAACCGGAAGAAAAACGCTTTTAGGCTTCAGAGGTTGGCTATGGACCTACGGCATCAATTACCGCCGCCAGGAACAGGCAACCCAAACAATTTTTCAGGGTTTGCCTGCCGCCCGGGAAAAAATTAAAGAATTCAGCTTAGATTATGCGGTTATCGGGCCAATGGAGCAAACAGCTAACCAAGACTGGTTTGAAGAAAACTTTCCCCTGGTTTATCAGCTGGGACCAACCCGAATTTATCATCTCTATCCCTGATTCTGATACAAAATTTCGTCAATGTATTGGAAGACGACATTCCAATCATCACCGGCGGGCAGCAGCACCCATTGGCCGTAGCGGCTGACCGGCGGGTTATAAAGCAGGGCGGGAATGTCTTCCGATTGACTGCCCTGGTCTAAAACGCCGGTGCGCAACTGCTCCCGATCAAGCTTTAAGCCGAGCTTAATCATGTCCGCATAAACTTCCGGCTTAATGTCCGTCTCCACGCTATCTGCAGCAATCTGTTTTAACTGTTTAATTTTGCCGAAATTCAATAAGGTTTTGGCTTTCAGTAATTTATCCCTGAACGCCAAAATGACCCGCTGCTGCCGCTGCGCCCGGCTGTAATCGGTGCCCTCTTCGCCGTCGGCATGCCGGGAACGGACATATTTAAGGGCCGTCACGCCGTCAAAAGTCTGCCGGCCGGATTTAAACTCCACGGTTTCGTACCGGGCCGCTTCCGGCTCGGCGTCTTCTTTGCCGGGAATCGGGTACTGCCGGTCCGCAAACCCCCGCGGCACCTCCACCTCAATGCCGCCTAAAACATCAATTGCCCGCTCAAAACCGGAAAAGTCCACTACTGCCCCGTAATGCACCGGCTGGTTCATCACCTCGCCCACGGCCGCTTTGGCCAAAATCAAACCGCCACCCTCTTGCTTGGTCTCGCCGTAATGATAGGCGGTGTTTAGTTTGGCGGCTAAAGAAACCACCCAAATATCTCTCGGTAGCGAAACAAGCACAACATCTCCTGAAGTCAGGTCTGCAGAAAGCAGAATGATACTGTCAGTTAAATCGCCGGCCTCGTGGCCTTCACCGCCGACACCCAAAAGCAAAATATTAGTCCGGCCGCGGAATGACTGAAGCCGGTTAATCGTCGGATTAATCAGCTTAAGCCCGATCTTGGCTTTTGGCGCCAATCCCCGAACCAAACCAATCACCAGTGCCAGTCCCGCCGCCAACACCAGCCATCGCCCCAGCCAGGCATATTTAATTAAACGGCGCTTAATCTTGGCGATTTCCGGCATGCTATGATTTTAGCATGGTTAAATCTTTCCTCGATGACTTAAACGAGCCTCAACGCCGGGCGGTAACTTTCGGCAACGGTCCTTTATTAATTTTAGCCGGGGCCGGTTCGGGCAAAACCCGGGCGTTAACTTTCCGGGCGGCCTATTTGATCCGGGAAAAAGGCATCAATCCCCACCGGGTACTGCTGGTTACTTTTACCAATAAAGCGGCTAAAGAAATGAAACAGCGCTTATCGTTCCTGCTGGACGATTCGGCTTTGCCGTTCTGCGGCACCTTCCATTCTTTTTGCGTTAAACTGCTTAAAACTAAACAGGATTTTGCCATTTATGACGAGGATGACTCTTTGGAAGTCATCAAAAAAGCGGTCAAAAATCTGGAACTCGATATCAAACCCTACAAACCTCAAAGCTTAAAAGCGGCCATTTCCGCCTCAAAAAACGAATTGATTTCCAGCCTGGAATATTCCGGTTTCAGCCGCGGCCGGTACCAGGAATTGGCGGCTCAAGTCTACCGCGAGTACGACCGGCTGTTAAAACTTTACGGCGCCATGGACTTCGACGATCTGCTCCTAAATGCCGTCAAATGGCTGCGCCATGACCAGGAAACCTTAAATAAATACCGCCAGCAGTTTGAATACATCCTGGTCGATGAATACCAGGACACCAACAAAGCCCAGTACGAATTGACCCGCTTGCTTTCTTCCCGCTGGCGCAACCTGACGGCCGTCGGCGATTTTTCCCAATCGATTTACAGTTTTCGCGGCGCCGATTGGCGCAACTTAACGCGGCTGAAGGAAAACTTTCCCGATTTAACGATTATTAATTTAGAGCAAAACTACCGCTCCACCCAAAACATTTTAACCGCCGCCAACCAGGTTATCGGCAAAAATACCCAGCATCCGGTGTTAAAGTTATGGACCGAAGCCTGCCAAGGCAGCAAGTTAGCTATTTATGAAGCCAGGGATGAAAAAGACGAAGCCAACTTTATTGTGAATACAATAAAGAAATCCCAAACTCTAAATCCTAAATTCCAATATAACAATTTCGCGGTTTTATACCGCACTAACGCCCAATCGCGGAATATTGAAGAAGCCTTAATCAATCAGGCTATTCCTTATCTTTTAGTCGGCGGCACCCGGTTTTATTCCCGCAAAGAAATTAAAGACTGCTTGGCATATTTGCGATTTTTGGTTAATCCCAAAGACACGATCAGTTACGAACGTCTGGCCAAAATCGGCCAGCGTCAGCTGCAGCGATTTTTAGACTGGAAAGAAGCCAACCAAACGGAATTAATGACGCTGACTACCACCCAAGTTCTTGATCGGGTCTTAAAAGTCACCAATTATTTGGAACGGTTTGATCCCAAAGATGAACAGGATTTAGCCCGCCTGGAAAACATCAGGGAATTAACTTCTGTTGGCCGCCAGTGGCCGAAACTGCCGGAGTTTTTGGAACAGGTGGCGTTGGTCGAACAAACCGATTCAATCAAAACCAACGGCAACGCCGTCACCTTAATGACCCTGCACGCTTCCAAAGGCCTGGAGTTTAACACCGTCTTTTTAATCGGCATGGAGGAGGGTCTGTTCCCCCATTCCCGTTCGCTGTTATCGAAAGACGGGCTCGAAGAAGAACGGCGCTTGTGCTATGTCGGCATTACCCGGGCCAAAGCCCAGGTTTATTTTTCCTACGCCTGGCGGCGGCTGTACTTCGGCCAATACTCCAGCAACCCCGTCAGCCGGTTTTTGGCAGACATTGATACTAATTTGTTAGAATTAACCCATGCTCATTCGTGACCTGGTTGACAATGACCGCTCGACTCTTAACCAAATCGTTTCCCACCCCTTGCAAAGTTATGAGTGGGGCGAGTTTCGGCGCTTGACCGGCAACCCGGTAATCCGAAAAGGGGTATTTGAAAAAAATAAACTGGTCCAGTCGCTCCAGGTGACTTTGCACCAGGTGCCTAAATTCAACTGGCAGATCGGCTACTTTCCCAAGGGCCAATTGCCGGACGAGGCCCAAATGAAAGTCTTACAGCAAATCGGCCGCGAAAATAACCTGGTGATGATCAAGCTGGAACCAAACGTCAGCCGCACGGTTAACGATCAACCCAATCATGGCTGGAACACCATCGATTCTTTTTTAAAACAGCACGGCTGCCGGCCGGGAAGAAGCCTCTTTACCCAATACAGCTTCCAACTGGATTTAAAGCCAGGCGAGGCCGATCTGCTGGCTAAAATGCATCCCAAAACCCGCTATAATCTGCGCTTGGCCGAAAAAAAGGGCGTCCGGGTTATGGTGGATGATTCACCGGCCAGCTTTGCTTGGTTTTTAAAATTATTATTTGAAGAAACGGTCGTCCGCCAGGGGTTTTTCGCCCACACCAGAGAGTATTTTCAAAAACTCTGGCAAACCTTAAATCCCGCCGGTATTGCCCATCTCCTGCGCGCTTATACCGGCGATCAGACCCTGGCGGTCTTTATGGTCTTTGTTTTTAACCAAACCCTCTACTATCCCTACGGTGCCTCTACTAGGCAGTCTAAAGAAGTCATGGCCCCAAACTTACTCATGTGGGAAACTATCCGCTTCGGCAAAAAGTCAGGCTGCACTAATTTTGACATGTGGGGGGCACTGGGGCCAAGCCCGGACCCCAACGATCCCTGGTATGGCTTTCATCGGTTCAAGGCCGGTTACGGCGGCCGGCTGGTTGAATTTTTGGGTACCTACGATTTAGTTTTCAATACTCCGCGCTATTTGCTTTTCCGGCAACTGGATAATCTCAGGCCGCTGGGCTTAAAAATTAAAGCGAATTTAAGACGGTGGCTAAAATGACCAAAATTACTTCCCAACCAAACCGCACTCATGAAGTCAAAAATAAACCTTGGTGCGACGGCACCCATAAAACCAACGGCTTCAAATCGGATAAGTAATTTTAGACTTGACAGTCATTTACCAACATGTTATGGTGTATACACTATGAATTACACAATGGCGCGTGTTCAAGTTTATCTCGATCCCCAGGATGTGGATATTCTGGACACCATTGCCGAAAAAGTCAGAATTAAACGCTCCCAGATAATCCGTGATCTGACCAAAACAGTTGCCCTGCGTTATTCCCAAGTGGCCCAATTATTAACCGCTAAAAAATCCTTAAAAAATCCTTTACTGGAACTGGGCGGAATTGAAGTCAGCAAAACCGGCCGGGCCAGTATCAATGTTGATGAGATCTACTCCCAGACTTAGACATAAGCGTATTTTTATCGACTCCAGTGCCTGGATTGCTTACATGCTAAAAGGTGAGCCTAATCATCAAGCAGTCTTTGATTATCTGACCGGTGAAATCCGTCTTAAAAGCAAACTTTTCACCAGCGATTATGTGCTAGACGAGACCTTCACCAGGTTATTAAATACCCAAGGAATAACCACGGTAAAAAATTTTAAAACTCATTTGTCGCTGACAGAAAAACAGGGTCAATTATTGGTGTTTTGGACTGATGAAACATTATTCACTCGATCTTGGCCATTGTTCCAAAAATTTGCCGGGCACAAACTATCTTTTACCGATGTCACAATTTTTACTTTAGTCAAAGATTTCAAGCTTGACGAGGTTTTATCCTTAGACCAGGGCTTTAAAAAAGTCGGCCTCACCGTCCGGCCGCTACTGTGATTGTCGCCTTGGGAGCTGAAAAAAATCTTGCCCAACGGTCGCCGCCTGTGCCGGAGAGGTGGAAAGTTATCTAAACCAATTTCAATTGTTCGGTTTTGAGTTGGGGCAGACCTTCAGGCCAGCAGTGGTGCAGATATTCACAATCAACGCATTTCCGGTAATCGGTGGTGCGGTTAAAGTTTAACGATCTAATTTCTTTCATGATCGACCGGATGGTTTCTTTAAGCTCACCCACCTCATCGTCGCTGATTAAAAACTTTTCCTGCCTAAACTTGCCGGTCTTTTTGTTGGGCTCGACAAAATCGAGCATGGTTTCCCTAACTTTTAAGGGAAAACTTTTATCCAAGCTGGCCAGTAACTTATAAAAAACCAATTGCCGGAAATAATCTAAATTCGCTTCTTTGGTCTTGCCCAAAATCTGATTTCTGGTTTTAGATTGCCCGGTTTTATAATCCACCACCCGGACGGTTTTATCGCCTTGGTCGATTAACTCAATCTTATCCATTTTGCCGGTTAGGGGAATATCTTCTAAAAACACTTTGCTCCAGCCGTAGCCGAAAAACCGCTCGACAAACAACGGCTTTTTAAACTCATCCTGATAATTATCATAGTAGGCCGACAAAATCTGCCGGCCTTGTTTCAAACGGATGGCCAATTCTGTTTCGGTTAAAACCTCTTTTTTAATGGCAATCTCAAATTGTTCCAGTAAATAACTTTTCCCCGGATGTTGATCGTTTTTAATAAAGCTTTTATGGAATAATTCCAAGGCTTTATGGACGGCCGAACCGAACGAAAAATAAGCGGCTTTAGCCCGGGGGACCCGGACTAACACATTTAATTTAAATTTGTAAGCGCAGGTTAAATAAGTATTGAGCGCCGTCGCCGACAGCCGGAAATTATTCACCAGTGACTTCAACCAGTCGTTTTCGGCAATCGTCGGCTGGAGCAGCTTCGCCGGCTCGAGCCACTGCCGTAAAACCGTTTTGGCCTCGCCGGCTAAACGCGGCTCCTCAAATTGCTGGTATTTTTTGGGGATCTCGGTTAAAAACATGCTTGGCACCGCTTCTTTCAAGTAATCGCCCGCTAAATACCGTTCGCTGTAAGTTAAATACACCTGGTTTTTAGCCCGGGTTAAAACCACATAAAACAAACGCCGTTCGTCCTCGTTTTTTTCTTTCTTGGCCGAATCGGTATTGGCCAAAATCCCCGACGGCAGTTTGATCATCTCCCGGGTCGGATTATTGCCCCACTTGCCATCGACTGCTTTAACAATAAAAACGTATTCCCATTCCCGGCCTTTAGCTTTATGGGCGGTCGACAAGCTCACCGCCTGAGCTTTAATATCCAAATCCTGTTCGCTGATAATCAACCGGTTGCCAACCATCAGCTCCAGCGCGTTTAAAAACTTCGGCAAATTCAGTTGGTGGTCGGCAGCGTTTAATTTTTTAATTTCACTAAACAAGGAGTTAAGCCGGTTTAACAAACTGACGCTGTCATCCCGGCTGATAATCCAATCCAAAAACCCGGATTCTTTGACCAACTTTTCAAACCACTGGGAAAAACTCAACCGGCTGTCAGCTTGCTGCCACCGGGCCAACTGATTAATAAATTGGATAAATGGTTCATCCGCTTTGCCGTCCAAAATTAAATCCGCCATGGATTTTTTTGCGTTGCTGGCCGAACGGGCCAGTTTTAAAATTGCCAGCGCATCCAGCTTAAACCAGGCATAATGCATCAAGGTAAACAGCTCCATGTCTTCCAGGTTGCGGGCAGATAAACCGATGACTTTTAACAGCACGATTAATTGGTTAATCACCGGATCGGCTAAAACATTGGCGCCGCCTTCGATTTCTACCGGAATATCCAGTTTGACCAGCATATCGGCAAACACTTTGGCATCAGCATTATGGCGGTATAGCACGGCGATATTTTCCGGCTTGGTGCCGGCCTTGATTAAATCTTTTATTTTCCGGCCCACCCAGTAAGCTTCGACTGTTTCTGACGGTAACTTCACCACAACAAGCTTGGTTGATTTCAATCCCGGCTGGGCTTTTAATTTAGCTTTGGCCGTAGCCACCACGTCCTCGATCTTTAACTTATTTTTAGCAATCAGTTCCCGGCTGGCATCAAGAATCAGCTGATGTGACCGGTAGTTCTGATCCAGAGTAATCACCTTAGCCGCCGGGTAAGTTTTAATAAATTGGATGGCGTTTTCCAAAGATGCGCCCTGAAATCTGTAAATTGATTGGTTAACGTCTCCAACCACAAACACGTTCGCCTCTTTGCCCCAATATTCTGCCAACAAATTAATCACCTGGTTTTGGGCCGAGTTAGTATCCTGGTACTCGTCGATTAAAAAATAATGCAGCCGCTCCTGGAAGGTCCGGCGCAAATCCTGATCACGCGTAAACTCTCCCGCGACAAAATTAATCATGTCTTCAAAATCATACCGGCCTCTTTCGGTTAAAGCTTTTTGGTAGAGCGAGTAAGTTTTCAACAGCTCCTGATTTTTATTGTTTTGGTAAATTTCCTCTTTGGTTTTATTGGACGACCCGGCTAAAATTGGTTTTAATTTTTCCGGGGTCACCGCTTCGCGTTTTAAATCCTGAATCGCTTTAATTAAAAACCCGGTGTAATAATACGGGGAGTTAGCCGGCTTTAAATAATTAAAGTCATGGTTTTTTAAAATTGCTTCAAAAATTTCCACCCGTTCCAAGTCGGCCAGCGGCTCGGTGGTGGCCGAAATCGCAAACCGGTCCGGAAACTCCTGGATCACTTGGGAACAAAAAGCGTGGAAGGTGGCAATATTGACGTAATAGGCCGCTTCGCCGATCGTCGCGATCAACCGCTCCCGCATGGCTTTAGCGCCGGACTCGGTAAAGGTCAGGGCTAAAACTGCACCGGGGTCAGTATCGGTCTTTTTTAAAATAGCGGCAATCCGCTCGGCAATAATCTGGGTTTTGCCCGTTCCCGGCCCGGCAATCACCATCACCGGTCCCTCGATGGTCTCCACCGCCAATTGTTGGGCTTGATTTAATTTCATCGCAAATCTTTATAAAACCAAATAGTGTCGATATACTTGCCTCGATAAAATACAGATCGTGGATCACGACAGTTTTGTTTAAACCCGAGTTTATTGTAAAAATTAATCCCGGCTTTATTATTGGCAAAACAGTTTAAAACCACTTGTTTAATTCCCATCTTTTCTTTGGCCAGTTTAATCGTTTCTTTGGCTAATTTAAAACCGATACCCTGACCGCGGCATTCTTTAGACAAAACTATGCCGAAAAGGCCAACATGCCCCTGCCTCTTCCCCTGTTTTTCAATATCGCAGCTGCCCAAATATTTCTCTTCGTCAAACACGCCGATTTTAACCAACTTCTTTTGTCTGATTTTTTTAGGCAATTCTTTAAAATACTGCTTTTCCTCTTTCAAAGAAACCGGCTCGGCGGCATTCAGCATTATAAAGGTATCTTCTTTTTCAATTGATTTTACCCAACGGTAAACCTTTTTAAAATCCACCGACTTCAACTGCCGGAAAACAATTTTTCTACCTGATTTTAACTTAATTACTTGCATAGGTTATTACACTTTTTGCCGCACGTACGTCATGAAGTGTAACATTATTATTAATCATTTTTTGGTGATTTCTCTGTCAGCTCCAGTTGACGCGACGAATCCAGTTTTTGGCCCAAAAGCGAGAAACTTTTGGCGGCGCTGGAAAACGAATTATAAGCGTTATTAATATGCCTGCCTAAAACGTCAAACGCGCTGCCGGTTTTGGCATAATCTTTTTGCACCGCCCGCAGCAGCCGGAAAATCTCCCGGGTTTTAGTCTCGATTTTTTGGCCCTCAAACGACAGCAGTAGACTTTGCAAGACCAAATATAAGGTGTTGGGCGACACCGGGTAAATCCGCTGGGCTTTGGCAAATTCTAAAAGTTCCGGCGTTCCGGCAATCTCGTGATAAACCGACTCGGACGGAATATACATAATTGCCAAATCCAGCGTCCCTTCTTCCGGCAAAATGTATTTTTTGGAAATTGCCTCAATGTGCTTTTTGACATCCCGGCTAAACTCTCTTTTAGCCTGTGCCCGTTCTAACTTGCTGTCCGCCGTAGTCATTTTTCGGAAATTTTCCAAAGGGAATTTGGAATCGATCGGCAGAATGCCGGCACTGGTAATTATGGCCGCGTCAACTTTGTCGCCGGATTTAAACGAATACTGCAAATGAAAACTTCCCCGGGGAAATGATTGAGCAATTAAGTCTTTTAACACCTGCTCGCCGATATTGCCGCGGAGCTTGGGCGACTGTAGAAATACCTGGAGATCGCGCATCGACCGGCCTAACTCGTTCATTTGGCCAACTTCCCTGGCCACCTGGGCAATATACCGGGAAGAATTATCCAGGCGCTCGTTTAAGTTCGGTGACAGTTTTTGCAAACTATCAATGATTTTGACTAAATTATCATCGGGTTTCAAACGCCATCCCAGCCACCAAATTGATCCTAAAAAAACGATTACCGCCGCGATTGCCAATAAATAAAACTCTGGAGTCATAGGTAAATAAATTGTAACATAAAGCTATGCGTCCAAGGCGAAAAAATTACCTCCCTACTTTAATCTTAATTGTAATTTTGTGGAGCCTTTTAGGCCTGATGCTTTTCTTTGTCGAACCGGAGCTCGTAAAAAACATTCTCTTGCCCGGGCTTTATTTGCCGTTTTTTCTGCTGTTCTTCCCGGCCGGTTTTTTTAGCCTGGCGGTAATTTTAGGCAATACCCGCCGCGGCCTGCTGGTAACCATCGGCCTGACTTGCTGGTTAATCTTGCGCCTCTACCAGTTAGATAACGGCTTGAATTTACTGTTAATTTTAGGTATTCTGATCGTGGCGGATCGTTACTTTAATTAATTAAAGTATGCAATTATCTAAACACGGCGTCAGCCGACCAATCGAAAAAAAGATTTATAAATCTCTCTACCGGGTTTTGGCGGATATTAAACAACCGCGGTCAGTCGAAATATTTTTTACCGGCATTTTAACCGAAACCGAGAGAGTGGCTTTAGCCAAACGCCTGGCCATCGCTGTTTATCTTAAAAAAAATAAATCGTACCAAGTGATTAAAAATGAACTCAAAGTCTCTTCGGCCACCATCGCCACGGTTCAAAACTTAATGATCGAAAATAATGAGGGCTTAAATAACGCCCTAAAAGCTATCGAGGCCGACGAGTGGGCGAGTAAATTAACCCGAAAAATTTCAACCGTGGTCAAGGGTTGGTTTAACTAATAAAGCCTAACCCCAGCAGTCCAACAATAATCAAGTAGGCCGCGATCAGATAATTTAGAAACCTCGGGAACATCAGAATCAGTATTCCAAAAACTAAAGATGCCAAAGGGCTCAAGTTTGTAAAAGAAAGACTCATGTCTTCTCACCTCCATTCAAATAATCATATTCGCTCTATCTGTTTTGCATCTTCCGGCCAAGATAAATAACAACGACGGCACCAATCACGCCCATCAGGAAACCACCGACGACAGCGCCAACGATTCCCAAAACCACATCCATCATCGTCCCTTGACCGGAATTGGTCTTCATCAACACCGAGGCCATCCATCCG
>PCSQ01000114.1 GCA_002772455.1 Candidatus Beckwithbacteria bacterium CG23_combo_of_CG06-09_8_20_14_all_47_9
ATCCCCACTGGCTGGGGCGGGGTGTTTTTTCGGGAGGCAAGCGAATCGAGAAATCTGGTCGAAAAATTCCTGATTGTTAAGCAAGCCGTTGATCCTTCGGGAGTGCTGGGATTTGAATACCATAAGAAAAAAGTCGAGAAATTGCGGGTAGAAGAAGGTTACACGCTGCTGATGCAGGCCGGTTCGGCCGGAACGGTAACGCTTACTTTTGCCGGGCCGGGAGACTCCTGCAAACTTGAGCCCCCGACCGCTCATGGAATCATTCCTTTAACCAATACCGCAATTCTGGAAACATCTAACTATGAATTGGACGCCGATGACTTACTTTTCATTTTTAAGCCTGTTAAATTACAATCCTAATCGTGTTTCAATAATTGATCTGTTTTCGACATTGCCTGGATTTTGCCGAACTTGGTGCAGGTGATCGCCGCGGCCGCGGCGGCAAAACGGGCGGTTTTAGGCAACTGCCTGATTCTCCCATAGTCACCACGGCTTCCTTAATTAATTTTTCTGCTGATTTGCCGTGGGGACCACGCCTCCGATCTGCAGCATCTCTTTCGACACCACATGTTTTTGAATGTCCACCAGCGCTAAACCAAAACCGGCAATCATAGTTGAAGTTATTCTATCACTGAAAACTCTAATCAAATAGTTTTCATTGACAGTGAAAACTATTTTGACTCGGAGACGGTAAAAGAGCGCGAAATCCGGGCCTTAAACAAAGCCGCGACGGAACAAAAAAACATTAAACAGCTGCTGATTATAACCTCAAGGGAAAAGCAGGCCATTGACCAACCAGGCGGTCAAATTAAAGTTGTCCCGATTTATGAATGGCTGTTAAATAATTAGCCCAGCAACTTCGCCGCCGCCCACAATTGCCGCTTCATCAGTAGTAGTGTGCTAGAATAAACCATGTTTAATTTTTCGGCGACCGAACAAAAACTGCTTCAGAGTTCAGGTGTTGACGGCCTGATCCTGTTCGGTTCCCAAGCCCAAGGGGCCGCCGGTACAGCCAGTGATTTTGACGTTCTGGTCGTCGGTAAAAAAAACGGCAAAATTTACGACTTAATTTACGATTTGCTTGCCGAAAAAATTAACCGGCTGGCAGACATTGACATTGTTTTTGCCGGCAACGCCCCGCTGGAACTAAAACATCACGCAATTAAATACGGCCAAGTGCTGTACCAAAATCACCCGGCGGTCTTTGCCGACTTCAAACAGCAAACCATGCTCGAGCTGGCCGATTTCGCCCCTTACCGGGCCATGTTTGCCCGGGCAACTTTAGCCAGGATTAATCCATGACTAAATTAAAACTGGAAAAAAACATTATTGTTAAACGCCTGGAAGGCATCGAAGCCGAGCTGGTTGAGCTGAAACAATTGAGTGAACAGGAATTTGCCATTTTTAGTGCCGGCGATGGCTGGAAACTGGCCCAATTTCATCTCCACCGGGCGCTCGAAGGCGTCTTTAACATCGGTTCGCACATTTTATCAAGGCTTCCCGGAGCCGCCGCCTCTCAATATAAAGAAATTGCCTTAAAAATGGGAGAAAACAAGATCGTCACGCCGGAGTTTGCTAAAAACCAACTGGTAAAGATGGCCAAATACCGCAATCGCCTGGTCCATTTTTACGCTGAGATCAGTCCGGAAGAACTTTACCGGATCATCCACGATGATCTGGGTGATTTTGATGTTTTTCTAACGGCCATTAAGCAAGTTCTAACCCGGCCGGAGAAATTTAATCTTGAAGTTGAATAAAAACTTTCGTTACCACTTTAGCCCAGCAGTTTCGCCGCCCCCACAATGCCGCAGTCTTTGATCGCTTTATACATTTTTAAAACTATCGGGCAGGTAAGTTAAACGATCGGCAATAAATTTTAACCAGCGGTTTAATGACTCTGTTTCCGGTGCGTTAAAATTCAGGCAATAATAGGTTTTCTTGCCGTCAATTCTTTTAGATACCAGCGAAGTTTTAACCGCTTGGTCTAGATAATTAACAAAAGTCTGCCGGGCCATCTTCCCTTGAGTCTTATTAATCAACTGTTTAAACTGGACCTCCCGGCGTTTAACCAGCGGTTTGACAATCAAACGGATATTTTTATCCGGTTCGCGGCCGGTGATAAACTCCTGGCGCTTAACTGCCAAACTGGTTTTTAACACTCCCGCCATTGACAATACCAAGGCCTCAAACACAAAACCGCAAAAATGGTTTAAATTTTTCCGCTCCAAAGAATTCAGCAATCGCCGATAATAGCGCGGCTTCTCCTGATGGTAATAGTAAGAGGTGCTGTAAAGATTTTTGGCATTTAATCCCAGAGACCGAAAAAGCCAGTGCTCCAAAACCCGGCCGACCCGCTTATTGCCATTGTTAAACGGGTGCAAAGCGTAAAGTCCGGTATGGAAAATAGCGACACTGCTTACTCGCGGCTTATTTTTAACCAAATTAACCAGTTCTTTTATCCCCGCCGGAATCTCCGGATAAGTCGCCGGGGCATAATTGCCGACCCGGATCAGATCATTATCACGCCAGTTACCGGATTTATAAACGGTAAAATCTGCCAAATAATCTTTAAATAAATCCAATCCCAAAGTCAGATCCCGATGAAGCTTTCTTATAAATTCCGGATTAAGATCGGCTAATCTGGATTTTTGCCGGTTTAACAGCCGGAAAGTCCGGGCAATATTGAAAAATTCCAGCCGGTCATGGTCTTTTTGGGTTAAAGATTTTTTAATTTTTAGTTTTTGGGCAATAAAGTTATAATCGGGATCACCCAAAACCAATTCATAAACCTCTTTCGCCTCGGCCAAGGTTAATTGGGACTTTTCCGCTTTGGAAATGGCAAAAGAGGCCAGCAGTTCATTGCGGCTGATAAGATTCCTGGCAATTTCCGGGTTTAAAAAAATCTGCTCGTGCCGGGTCAATTCTTTGTCTAAATTCACTACCTCTTCATCGGCAAAAGGAATCAGCGACGGCGTTAAAATAAAATCCGCTAAAAATCGACTGGTAAACGGATGTAAAATTTTAATCTCTCCCATATAAATTAGTCTATCATTAGTCTAGTTTATAGTCTACCCCAGCAGTTTCGCCGCGCCGACAATCCCGCAGTCTTTAATGGCCTTAAACGCCACCGGGAAATCCGGCGACAGCAGTTTCACGGTTTCGGCGACCGTTTTTCGAAAGTTATACCCAACCCAGAATAAACTGCCTTCCATGACAAACACCATCGGCCGCTTCTTAAACCGGGCGATCCCGGCCACCTGGCAAGCCAATAGTTGCGCCGCCCGTTTAAATAAGTCTCTGGCAATTTGTTTATCACCGCTGATCTCGCCGCGGGCAACTTTATCCAATTCATGAGTCGAG
>PCSQ01000076.1:0-2175 GCA_002772455.1 Candidatus Beckwithbacteria bacterium CG23_combo_of_CG06-09_8_20_14_all_47_9
CCGCAAATATAAAATTATTCTCTAGACTAATCCTGCCAATTAAAAACTTAACCGGAATCAACAGGATATTTTTTAAGCTGACGCCGCCGATCACTCCGCCCCAAACTGTCCCGGTGACTGTTTCGCCGGCGGCCAGCTGCTGTAAAAAAACCGGCAGCCAGGGCAGATAACCAATCGCGATCGCCAACCAGGCTAAAAGCAACCGTTTAATTTCTGATCGGTTCACCCAAAAAATCTGCGCCGGAAAAATAAACCAAGCTAAATAATGGCTGTAAATTGCCGCCAGCGAGGCCAATACATAAATCAACCAACGCCGTTCCTTAAGCGCCCAAAATGAAGCGGTCACCGCCAGCGTCACCAAACTATACGCCCTGGCTTCCTGGGAGTAATAGACGTGCAATCCGGAGGTAGCCAATAACAGCGCCGGCCACTTACCGCCCAGTTTAAAAACCAACCAAACCGTCAGTCCGCCGAAAATCACCGAAGGCGCTCGCAAAGCCATTTCCGAAAATCCGAACACCCGGCTGAAGCCAAAATTCATTAAATATGAAAGCGGCGGGTTAAAATCCGTCGGCAGATAAACCCGGAATAAGTCCGGCAAAGAAAACCGGCTGATGGCTTTAAACTGAATCGCTTCATCCAGCCACAATGGCTGGTTCAGGTTAATTAACCGCAATCCAATCGCCAGAATTATAATTAAGCCAATCATCAGTATTGATTACCCCGGGTCAAACTGACCCAGGCACCGCGGACAATCCCCCAGTCATGAACGAGTTTAAAGACAATAAACCGGGGTTCAAGATATTTTACCGCCCTAAATATCCCGGAAATCAGACTAAAAATGGGGTTAAATTTCACGAGAGTAATAATTATCCCCAGTTTTCCTAATTTGTACCGTCTTTTACCCACCCAAAAAGCTTGCTTCAAAGCCAAGCTTAAAGACCCGGGGTTGTGGTGAAAAAATTTGGCCCGGGTCGCTTTCGGCTGATAGCCGAGTTTATTGACTAAAGTCCAATCGTCGGTATAGCCAATACTGTCAAAGCCGCCTACCCGGTCAAATTCGCTTTTTAATATCGCCCGGAATACCCGCTTTTGACCCCGCCCGCCGGTCATGCTGGCCGTCGGCCGGCCCTGGTTATAGTTCCAGCACCTGGCCCAAACGTTGTCCCAATTTTTTACCCATTCCTCACCCGACCAAGCTCCTTTAGTTTGGCCTAATAAAATCGGCCGGGCCAAGTTGATTAAAAAATCCGGAGCAAATTCCATGTCTGCGTCAACAAAAACCAAAATTTGCCCGCGGGCTTGGCTGGCCGCCAGATTTCTGCCTACCGCCGGGCCTTGATGAGCCTGGGTTAATAACCGGACCCGTTGATAATTTTGGCTGATTTGTTTTACAATTTTAGCGGTTGAGTCGCTTGAACCGTCATCGATCACGATGATTTCCTCTGGTAAATTAGTTTGGGATCTCAAAGAATTCAGGCATAGACTAATCGTTTGCGCTTCGTTAAAAGCGGGGATGATCACAGAAACCGATAATTGCTTCATCTGCTTAGATTAAACACGTATTTAGTATCTTCTGGCAAGGACTCATCCGGGGCCTGATAAATAACCCGGCGGTCGGCGTAATAGCTCACAAATAAGTTCTGCGGCTCGATAAACTCTTTCTCGGCAATGACGAAGGCCGTCTCGCCCTCCGGCACCGCCTGGTTAATTTGCCGGCCCAGTTCGTATCCCGGCTTAAAACTTTCGGTAACCGTAAGCGCCCGGTAAAAGGCATTCCGCTCCCAAAAAACCAGCAGGGCAAAAATGAAAACCAGAACCGGCTTGGCTTTTTTAAATAAATAAGCCGCGGCTACCGCCAAATAAGGAATAAAAAAGATATTAAAGTAATCATGGACAAAAACCACGTTGGAAAAAATCAGCGGGTAAGATAATCCCCAGCCCAGCAAAGCCAAGACTAAACGTTCGCGTTTCCAAATCGTACTGATGGCCGCCGCGCCCAGCAAAGTCAGAGTATAAAAAGCCGCCAACCGCTGTTGTTCCAAAATCAAGTATTTAAACCAAGTAAACCCCTCTGTCCCGGTTAAATTAAGCCTCAATTTTAAAGCTTCAGCCAAACCGCCGCCAACTACCGACCCGGTTAGAAAATAAATATGAAGCAGATGAAGAGAAAAT
>PCSQ01000076.1:2187-3593 GCA_002772455.1 Candidatus Beckwithbacteria bacterium CG23_combo_of_CG06-09_8_20_14_all_47_9
ATCATTCCGGCCTTAATTATCCATACCGGCCGCTTTTTTAATAAAAACAACCAGGGATAAACAAAATAACCGGCCCAACCGGACAGGCCGTTTAAAATAACTGATAAGTAAAATAGTCTTTTTTGTTGTTTCAAAAACGCCAGCACTGACAGCAAACTAAAAAACACGATTAAGGCTTCCTGCGACGGCATGACGGAAAAATACCGCCACATAGGCGTTAGGATAACGGCCAACCCGGCCAACTTAGCCGCCAATTTTAACCTTAAATGATTAAAAAGCAGTAGTAAAAGCCACACACTGCCCAAATGAAACAAAAGCGGCAACAGCCGGGCCTGCCAATCGCCGACGCCAAACAGCTTAAACCACCCGGCTAACAGCCACGTTAACAGCGGCGGATAATGAGTGTAAAAACCCTCTGGTTTAACTACCTGCCCAAACTCGGTGACCTGGCCCAATTTAGTCACCCCTAAGCCCAAACGGAGATAGTTTCTGGCAATATTGGCGTAAAACACGCCGTTCCAATCGTGATGGCCGATAAACGGTTTCGTTAATTCAACTAAACCAAAGCTGTCCATAAATCCAGATATTGCCGGCTAATTTTGTCCCAGGAGAATTTGAGCGCCTGCTCCCGATTATTTTTACTGTCATTGGTTAAGGCAATCTTCAAGCCGGCGGTATAACTATTCAAATCAGCCGGGTCAACCAGAATCCCGACACCCCCGACTAATTCCCGCCTAATCGGATCATCATTGACTACCACCGGCAAACCGCTAGCCAAGCCCTCCAAAATACTAATGCCATAGGCCTCACTGGCACCGGAGGGTAAAGTATAAACCTGGCCAGCCCGGTAAACCCGGTCCAAGTCCTGATAATCAACTTGGATATTTTTAAAGCGCCGGCCTAATAATTTTTCTCCCATTTGCTTAATTTCCGGCCTTTGCTCGCCAACCACTAATAAACTTGTTTGCGGCAAACGGCTGACGGCTTCAATTGCCAAGTTTACCCGCTTGAATTTCTGCGGCCCGGCGACCACCAAAACTACCGGCGGTTTTAAGCCGTGATTGTATTTTTTGCCTTCCGGCCGGAACCGGTCAGTATTAACGCCGATATTAATCGTTTCGACCCGGGCGCGGGGATTAATCCTTTTGGCCCACTCCGCCTGCCACCGGGTGCAGGTGATAAAACAATCGGGCTTAAGCCGCAAATTAACTTTGTCATCCCAGCCGATCCCGGAAAAACCGGCCAAAACCAGTTTAGTTTTATGCCGGCGACAGAATTGTTTGGCGAGTAAACTCATCCAACCATTATTTAAAGCCATAATAATTTCCGGCGGATCAGCGCTTAATTTTTCCAATGTTTTTTGAGTAAACTGCTTAATGGCTAAACTCGGCGGGTCAAGAAATAAA
>PCSQ01000086.1:0-11704 GCA_002772455.1 Candidatus Beckwithbacteria bacterium CG23_combo_of_CG06-09_8_20_14_all_47_9
TTTTTGATTTTATTCTTTTTGCCTTTTTTCTTACCCGTAAACGCTTTTAGCCAAACATGCTTCCCTCCATGCCCTACGGGTTACTCTTGTGAAAATAAACCAGGAATAGGCGTTGGATGTGTTGCTTCTAGTAGTTCATGCACTAATTCCAGTGATGTTTTTACTGCCCTTGGTTGTATTCCCACCGATCCGGCAGAATTGGTCAAGTGGATTTTGGGTTGGTCGATTGCCATGGGCAGCGGCATTGCTTTTTTATTGGCACTCTGGGGTGGTATCACCATTGTCCTAGCCGGAGGCAACCCAGAAAAGATAAATGAAGGTAAAGAGGTTATTACCTCGGCCGTTTCCGGTTTGCTGTTCATTTTGTTTTCAGTTTTCTTATTAAGATTCATCGGCGTCGATATATTAGGAATTCTTACAAAATAATAATATGGCTGTAGATTTCCCCACTTATGGAAAAATTGATGAAGACCCAACAACTTTTCCATATGGAAACCTTAAGGGTCCGTTTAATCTTGCCGGGAAAACACCGGCACAAATTATTGAAGTTGTTCTCCCCTTTGTCTTTGTCATCGCCGGATTGATTTTATTTGTCATGTTTATTTTCGGCGGCTTTACCATCTTTGTTTCTGCCGGCAGCCCGGAAAAAATGAAACAGGGCCAGGGCATGATCGTCAATGCCTTAATCGGCTTTTTAGTTATTTTTGCCGCCTACTGGATTATCCAGATTCTGGAAACCACTCTCGGGTTTAAAATCACCGCATGAGCTTACCCCGGCATATTGCCATTATCTGCGACGGCAACCGCCGCTGGGCTAAAAATAAAAGCCTGCCGGAATTTGCCGGCCACCGCCGCGCCGTCGAAGTCACCATGGAGCAGTTAATCGACCGCTGCGTTGAACTTAAAATTCCCTACTTAACTTTTTGGGTTTTTTCCACCGAAAACTGGCATCGGGGTAAATCATGGGTCGATAAATATTTCAAATTACTGCGGCAATTATTTACCAAAAACTTCCAAAAACTCCACCAAAAAAACGTCAAATTAAACCTGATCGGCGACGTCACCAAATTACCTCAAGATATCCAAGATTTATTTAACGAGTGGCTTAACAAAACTAAAAATAATCAAAAACTGACCCTAACGATAGCCATCAACTACGGCGGCAGAGACGAGATTTTGAGAGCAATTGCAAAAGGGCCTTTCCCAAAACACTTAGACACGGTCGGCCTCCCCGACCCCGATCTGCTCATCCGCACCGCTCCCAACAACCACCGCCTGTCCGGCTTTATGCTCTGGCAAATTGCCTACACCCAGCTCTATTTTACCGATACTTTATTCCCGGATTTTGATGGGAAAGAACTGGATAAAGCCATCGCCTGGTGGCAGGAACAAACACAAAATCTGGGCGCATAGCGAAACACACAAATTTCAGGAGCGCAGTCGCGTTACCTAGGTGCATGGCACGCATGAGCACCTGGAAATTTCGTGTGCAAGCTATACGAGCCGAGCGCCGCGGCCAATTTTATCCCGCCTCACCTTTATCACACACCCGGTGTGTGATAATTTATCTATTAGTTTATTTTCATTTTTCGGCTCGCAAAACACAAACACATTTTGCCCGGTATTGATCGTGAAATAGTTTTCCAAACCCTCTTCTCTCCATTTTCTCACTGACCGTATTACCGTTTTTGTTGCTGGCAAAAGATAATTCAACGGCGGTGATTGTGTCTGCATCACCCGATGCATATTTAAACAGTCTTCTTCCATAATTTCACCAATAACGGTAAAGTTTTTTTCTTTGATGGCGGATTTTATGCGGCTGATTTTACTATTTATTCCTTTAATTCTGGCTTGATAAAATGGGCTCGTTGCCGCCAATTCCTGCCCGGCAGTCGAACTCACCGATTTCTTTTTATCACTCAAAATCACCACCAAAATCCGCAAATCCCAATAATCTGCCGGGAAAATAGTTTTGGCATAAGAAGTTTGATCATTACCAGTCACCCACTCCGCCCAACCGTCGGGAATGCTACGGCAGGCCGAACCCGAACCCAAACGCGCCAGCCTCGACAAATCTTTTTGGGAAAGTTTTAAACCGGCGGCGGCGGCCATGGCCACTGTCATAGCCGCATAGCCGGATGCCGAAGAAGATAAACCCACACTCATAGGGAAATTATTTTCGGTAATAATTTTTGGCTCGCTGTTTTTTGCCCATTCCACCGTCGTCGTTGTTCCTAATTTGGTCAAATTGACCGACAACGAAGCATTTGCCGGCAAACGGAGCTTTTCATCAACTTTCCCCCAATACTTAATCAGGGCCACATTAACCGGGGCAAATGCCGTCGCTTTCATAGAGCCAATTTTACTCTGATAATTTCTCCGCCAACCAGCTGAATTGCTTTTTCAACTGCGGCTTTTTTCCCTTCGTTAGCAAGGGCTATCATACAGTCGCCGCCGCCGGCGCCGGACAGCTTTGCCCCCCAGGCGCCAGCGGCTAAACTTGCCTGAATTAACTGTTCCAGTTTTGGTGTACTCACACCAATCTTTCTTAAAATTTCCTGATTTTGATTCATTAATTTTCCGGCCGTTTCCCAATCTTGTTTTTCTAACGCCACCCGTGCCTGCTCGACAATTATTTCTGATTTTTGTAAAAAACTTTGACTGATTCTGGCTCTTTTAATCATTGTAGCAGTGTCGGCCTTGACGCCGCTGTAACCAACCACTAACGGCAATTCTTTAACCGCTAATTTTTCGATCTTTTTCCCGCCGGTAACAAAATAAACCATCCCGCCGTAAATCGCCGCGGCCAGATCAAAACCGCTGCCCACCCCCTGAACCTCTTTAACTACTTGGTAGCAAAAATCAAATAATTCTTTATTGGTAATTTTAATTTCTTTCAACTTAAATAACGCCTTAGTTAAAGCCACGGTTACGGCTGCTGACGAACCCAAGCCATGCTCACTGCCAAAACTGCTAACCGTTTTTACGGTAGCTTTAATTTCACCGAATTGCTGACTAAAATTATCAATGACCGTTTTTACAAACACTGATTCATTAACTTTGTCTCTTTTTCCTTCAACAACTTTTAGGGTTAAGCTTTTATCAATGGCGGCGACTAAACACGGTCGGTTATGCAACACCGCATACTCCCCAAAAAGCATGAGCTTGCCCGACGCCGAAGAGTTAATTTTTCTCATAGCTTAAACCAGTAACGCCTAATTCTACGGTGTAATATTCCCAACCCTTTTCTTTGACCAATTTTTTTAACCGTTGTGGTTGTCCATGATAGGCTAACATCGTTCCCGCCCCAGCTTTTACTCCCCCGGCGCCGCAGATTTTGACCGACCCGCCAATCCTCTCAATTTCGGCAACAATCATTTTGGCTTTTTCTCCTACCACTCCCAGCTCTTCTAAATATTTTTCATTCTGTTTAATTAATTGACTAATGTTGCCGCCCTTCAGCCACTGTTCACTTATCTGACTAATTTGACTGCAAATTGTTTTTAATTTTTCCTGGTCAGCTTTAAAGCGCTCGACAACCATGGCCACCATTTCCCCGGTGCTTTCTGCTGGTTTACCGCTGTTAATTAGAATAAATTCCGGCAACTGGTGATTAAATTCTGCCGGTTTAATCATTTTCTGACCGTCTACCTTTTGGTACTCAACCAATCCCCCATTTAACACTGTTGCCTGATCGGCACCGCTGGGATTGCCATGCTGGCAGCGCTCACTCACCGTTACTGCTTCATCCAATTCTTTGCCGCTTAAACCAACTGCCGTCCCCAAAGCCGTGGCTACGGCCGCCGACGAACCCATGCCCGCACCCATTGGAATTAATGATTCAATCTTTAATACCACTCCGGATTTTCCGCCTTTAATTAAACTTTCACCTAAAACGATTTTTATCAAACTGTCTTTGCCACTCATCCACTGCTTTAGAGGATTAAAATTTCCGTTTTGCTGGAATTCCTGCCATAGTGTTTTAGCCTGATCGGCAAACTCAATTAATTTTTTATCTTGGTAGTTCTTACTATTTACCGTAATAGTGTCGACCGTGCCAGACTTAACCTTAACCGCGCACCTTAAACCCACGGCCGCCAACACTGCCTTGGCTCCGTAAACCACTGCGTGCTCCCCGGCTAAAAAAACTTTTCCTGGAACTGAAATAGTTAAACTATTCATTGAAATAAGGTTTATTTGGAACCGTGGAAAACAGCTTTCCCTTTTTGCTATCTGGACCATATTCTTGCATCACCTGATCCCAAGCACCCATTCGCTCCAAGGCCTGTTGCCATAAAGCCTCCTTTTTTTAAAACTTTTAAAAAATCTTCCCGCCATTGCTTCAATGGACTGATTAAATTCAGAATCGTTAACCTTGTTAAAAATTTGTTGAAGGGCTTCATCTTCTGCTAACCAAATTTCCCGCATAAACGGCTGGCTTCTTAAAAATGTCTCGACGCGGGCAATAGACATGTTAGTATTTCCTCCACTTGACCCCGTACTCAATCACTTCGGACGGTTCAACATCCCCAATCCGCCGCAAAATGCCAATCGTTTTCATGCCGATTTTCGGCTCGGCCTCGTCGGCCCACTGGCCAACCGTCCGCCCCTGTTTCAACTGTACCAACACCACCCAGTAGGGACCAATAAATCCGCTCGGGGTTTCAATAATCCGGGTTTTCGACACCACTCGGCCAACTGCCCCTAAATTTCGATAATTAGTTTTTTGCCGGCGCCAAATGGCCACTGGTGATTTCATAATTTCCTTAAAATATTTACCACGGCCGTCCCGCCCGAACCGCCCACGTTATGGGTTAAACCAATCCGGATATTTTTCACCTGCCGGGCTCCGGCCCGGCCGCGCAATTGATCGACGATTTCCGCTATCTGCTTCACGCCGGTCGCCCCCACCGGATGGCCGCAAGCCTTCAAACCGCCGGACAAATTTACCGGCAACCGGCCATTGTGGTCAAAGTCGCCGTTTTTAATCGTTTCGGCCCCCTCGCCTTTTTGGCAAAAACCCAGATCTTCCACGGCCATAATCTCGGCAATCGAAAAACAATCGTGGACTTCGGCTAAATCAATGTCTACCGGGCCAACTTCGGCCTGGGCATAGGCCTTTTTACCGGCAATTTTGGTAGCTTTTAACTCTGTCAATGACTCTCTTTCTGTTAAAGAAACGCTATCTGTAGCAATTTGGCTGGAAACCAGTTCAACCTCGCCAAATTGATTACTCACTACCACGGCCGCCGCGCCGTCGGTGATCGGCGCACAATCAAATAAGTGGAGCGGCGAAGCCACGCAACTGCTTTTCAACACTGTTTCCATTTCCACCGGGAACGGATACTGGGCTTTGGGATTACGACTGGCATGACGATGATTTTTAATGGCCACATAGGCTAAATCGTTTTTGGTAATCTTAAACCGGTCAAAATAGGCCCGGGCCATCAAACCGTATAAACCGACAAAGGTTAGGCCCGCCTGCCTTTCAACTTCGCTGGCGGCGCCCATTAACGCTAGGGCAATTTGGCCGTTACTTTTATCGGTCATTTTTTCGGCGCCGATCACTAAAACATTTTCCGCCGCGCCGGCTTTAAGCGCTGTTACCGCCTGGCTAACCGCCACCCCGCCGGAAGCGCAGGCGGCCTCGACCCGCAACGCCGGCACCTGATCCAAACCCAATAGTTGGACCGCCAAAGCCCCTAAATGATTTTGTTCGGCCAACATATTGGCCACAATCACTAAATCAATTTTATTTTTAGGCAAACCGGCGTCTTTAATTGCCCCCTCGCCGGCTTCAACAATTAAATCCTCTAAAGATTGCTCCCACAATTCTCCGAATTTGGTTTGAAAAGCGCCGCGAACTGTAATCATAATTTTGTCAGGCTCAAATTATCGCTGCCGGCACCCGAACCGTAACTGGTTACCAAAATTTTTTGCTGTTTTTTGGCTTTTTCCAGAACGGCGGCCAAACCCAACAAACTGGAGGCCGAGTACGGGTTGCCGATCTGCGGCACTAAAAATCCGGTTTTCAATTGGCTCTCGCTCGCCCCCAAAATTTTTGCCGCCCGGGTGGGAAACTTGCTGTTGGGCATATGAAAAACCACGTGTTGATAATCGCTGATTTTTGTTTTAGTTTGCCTTAAAAACTTTTCCGTCGCCCCAACCACGTGCCTAAAATAAGCCGGCCCGGCCGTAAATCTCCCGGCGTGGCTGGGGTATTTTTCTCCCTGCCGGCGCCAAAAATCCGGCGTGTCCGAAGTAAAGCTGCCAACCTGGTTTAACCGGGCTAACCAACGGAATTTTTTATTTCCCAAAATATAAGCCCCGGCCCCGGCCCCGGCGGTAAATTCCAGCGCATCGCCCGGTTTGGCCTGGGCCACGTCCGCGCCGATCGCCAAACCGCAATCAATCAACCCGGCTTCAATCAAACCGGCAATTAAGATAATCGCGCTCGTTCCCGCCTTGCAGGCAAATTCCAAATCCACGGTCAAATAGTCGTTGCCCACCCCTAAAATCTCCCCCACGATCGAGCCTGTCGGCTTAACCGCATACGGATGACTTTCACTCCCGACTATAATCGCTCCGATTTGTTCCGGTTTGATTTTCGACTGAAGTAGTGCCAGCCTGGCCGCCTCGACGGACAAACTAACCGTGTCTTCGTCCCGGTCGGCCACGGCTTTTTGTTTTACGCCTAGTGAAGCAGTCACCTGTTCGGGCGATTTTCCCTGCTTTTGGGCAATCTCCGCCACACTGGCCCGGCCGGCCGGAATATATCCGCCGAAACCAACCACACCAACTTTGGTAAAAGACTTACTGTTAATCATAACGTGCCCCATTAAGGTCCGACCTTATTGGAGATTTGTTTCCTAAAAGGTCGGACCTTGTGGGTTTTGGTCTCCCAAGTTTCTGATGCGCCTTGGCCAAATCCCCACTGGCCAGAGCGGCCGTCAAAGACAGCTCCCCTGCCAATACCGATCCGCCGATAATTCCAGCCAATTCGATGGCGCTCGGATTACCCAGCATTTTTAATACCTGTTGCTGACTCGGCAAACGCGTCCCGCCGCCAACCATCCCCACCATTAAATCCGGCAGATAAACGGAAAAATACAAATCCGGCGCAGGCCAAGCAGAACGACGCGCGCAACCTCTCGCCTCTCCCGGCAGGTGTGAGCACGTCGCACGTCTGCTGGCCGAGCCGGACTGTAACTCTGCTATGGTCACTCCCAAGCTCGCCTCCACCACGTGGGCCATATCCTGCCCGGTGGCTAAAAATAAAGCGGCCGCAATATTGGCAAAGTGGCCATTGGCTCCCATCGACCCGGACATAATCGAACCCAGCCACTGTTTACTTTTGACCACTTCAATAATTTTTTCCGGAGTGGTTTTTAAAACATCTTTAACAATAATTCTTTTGATCATCGCTTCCGCCCAAACTTTTTTCCCTCGGCCCTCAATAAAATTTAGCCAGTTGGCTTTTTTATCCACACAAAAATTGCCGGATAAAGCCAGACATTTTATTTTTAATTTATCCTCGATCAGTTCAACAATTTTTTGCGTGGCAATTGTCACCATATTCATCCCCATGGCTTCGCCGGTATTAAACCTGAACCTCAACCACGCGTTTTTTCCGGCCATGGTTGACGTAAAATCCACCAGTTTTAAATGTTGACTGGTGGCTTCAGCGGCTTTTTGGACTAACTTAAAGTTGTCTTTTACCCAATTGATTAATTTTTTCCCCTCGTCTATCCCCTTTACCCGAAATACCGGTCCGCGCGTGGCCCCGACGTTTTCCACTAAAACTTTAATGCCGCCGGATAAACGCGTGGCTTTACAACCGCGATTAACCGAAGCAACTAATGCTCCTTCTGTAGTCGCCAAAGACAAATCATAGTTTTTATTATTCACCAATAATGGCCCGGCTTGACCTAATGGCACTTTAGTCCAACCAATCATATTTTCAATATTCCCGGTTAACGACTGCGCCATAACCTCATCCACCAATAACTGATATAACTGCCCACCGCCATAAAGCCAAGAATGCCTAAGCTGAACATTAATTTTGCCCCCATACCCCACGCAGGCGTTGTCGCTAGTAGCCTCCGGCCAGCCCAGGTGAAAAGCGTGGCTAAAAATAAAACGTACGCCGGCCAACCAAGAATCAACAATTGCTGCGATCGGTCTTTTTCCCGGGACAGTACTGCCAAAGTTTTAAACGGGTGCCAGGCTAAACCGAGGGAATTCCGGACAAATAAATAACTTTCCTTAAACGAAAGGAGTAAACCTAACCTGGCGATTTTCTTGACTTGCATAAAGTTTTTGGAAGGCCAACCGCGCCCGGGTCAATCTCGACTCAACCGCTTTCACCGTCAGATTCAACTCTTGTCCAATCTGCCGCATTGATAGCTCTTCCACATACTTTAGTCGCAAAATCCGGGAATATCCTTCGCTTAAGTGTTTAAAGGTTTTAACAATCTTCTTTTTAGTTTCCAGCTCCTGATAGGCCAACTCCGGCCCCAAAGCCTGGCTCACCAGTTCCCGTAACCATGGCAAACGGGAAAAAACAATCTGCTTAAATTTCTTTTTGCGGTAGAAGTCGGCCAATTCGTGCCGGGCAATCGAGTAGGCCCAGGTCAAAAACGAGCTTTTCCCTTTAAATAACGGCAGGCTATCATAGATAGCTACAAGGGTTTCCTGAACAATATCCTCGGCATCGGCCGGATCGGCCACCTTGCGGCTAATAAAACAAAACAGTCTTTTTCTTAACAGCTCTGGCGTCATCTGGTGTATTGTACTATATTCAAAGTATGGCGTTTGATATTGGACAGGAATTGTGGCTTGATGAAAGTAAAACAACTATCCAGTCAAAATTAGGAACAACTTTATTTCCTAGTTTTTGGGTAATCATTAAAAACATTTACGTGTTAACTGGGATCATCTTATTTTTTATGATCGTGGTGGGCGGCGTGGGCATGATTGCCAATGCCGGTAACGCGGAGAAACAAAAACAATCGAGCCAAACCATTACCAGCGCCGTCATCGGTTATGTAATTATGTTTGCCGCCTACTGGATCGTCAAAATCATCGAAATTGTTACCGATAAAAAAATCTTTTTATGATTTTACAAAGTGTTTTCGGCAATATTGGTAATCCGTTAACCAAAGACACTGTTTCCGGTACTGGTTACGGCGATCTAGCCAGCACCGATCTGGTCAAATTCTTAAATAATGTCGTTGCCCTAATCATCGTCATTGCCGGCATTTGGACGGTGTTTAACTTTATTAGCGCCGGTTATATTTATTTAAACTCCAACAACCAGCCGCAGAAATTAACCGACGCCGGTAATAAAATTTTACAGTCGGTCATCGGTCTCGCGATTGTGGCCGCCGCCTATACCATTGCCGGCATTCTCGGATTTATCCTGTTTAAAGACGCGACTAAATTATTAGACTTTAAATTATTTGAATTATAACTATGCCCGTACCAACACTAAAAGATATCGGCGTATTTAAATCTATCTCCGGTAAAGGTTATTTAGAAACAACTTCGACCGGGGCGCCGACGGCTGACTTGACTAAAATAGTTTCCAATCTTTTGGCGATCATTACCATAATTGCCGGCGTCGGTTTTTTGTTTTACTTTATCTTCGGCGCGGTCAATTGGATCACTTCCGGCGGCGACGCTCAAAAAGCGGCGGCAGCCCGCAATACGATTTTAAACGCGGTAATCGGTTTGGTGATTACCGTAATTGCCTACCCGGCGATATTATTAATTAGTAAATTAGCTGGCATTCCCCTGGCCGATCCGGGAAAATTATTTACCCAATTTCAATAAATTATGGAATTAACAGATTTTTTTGGGACCAGCGGCGCCGAGAAACCATCAATTCTGGATAAATATACCGGCAATGATCCCGGCGCTTTGATTCTTTTTGCCAACAATATTATGAAGGTCATGATCTACGGCTCGATGATTATTGCCGTCGTCAATCTGCTGGTTTCCGGCATCCAATTTATGAGCTCCTCCGGCAACCCGGAATACATCAAAACCGCTTCCGGCCGGATCTGGATCTCGCTGTTAGGCCTAGTGGTGGCCGGCGCCAGTTTGGTGATTGCCGGAATTTTAGGTTTGATTTTTTTCGGCGACGCCACCGCTATTATTTCTCCAGCTATCTATGGTCCATAATTTACTCGCTCAAACTAAAACACCGTTGCCAAGTATTTCCGGTTTTGACGGCGGGTTATTCCAATCGGCGGGCAGCACCCCGGACACCCGCCTGACTCAAATAATTTCCAACATCGTCGGCGTTTTAACTATTTTTGGCGGCTTGGCTTTTTTAACCTGGTTTGTCATCGGGGCCGTTCAGTGGACCGCCTCCGGCGGCAACCCGGAGCAAATGAACAAAGCCAAAAGCCAAATGAGTACGGCCATCGCCGGTTTATTTGTTTTAATTTTATCAATGGCCGTAGTTTGGATTTTGGGGAAAGTTACCGGGTTGGATATAATCAACCTAGAAGTATTAATTAATAAGGTAGGCCCTAATGCCGATTGAAAATAAAGCCATTCCCGCCTTAGCCACAATGACCGGCGGTCAGGCCTTTGCCAGCTACATTGCCATTTTCTGGCAGTTCATGGTTATCGTCGGCGGCTTGGCCGTCCTGCTGTATCTAATCTGGGGAGCGCTCGACTGGATCTTTGCCGGCAACAACGCCGACCGGATGAAACGGGGCAAAGACAAGCTTTTTGATGGCATTTTCGGTTTGGTACTGCTGGTTTTATCTTACCTGATCATTAAAATTATTTCCACGGTTACCGGCTTAAATATCGTCAATCCTGACTGGCCGACGCTCTAACTTATGGCTAAACTCACCAACATTGACTCCGAAGTCCAGCGCAGCAATTTTTTCAAATTTGACTCCATTGGCGAATTTATTGTCAATATGTTCCAAGTGACTTTGATTATTGGTTCAATTATGACTTTCTTTTATTTAATCTGGGGCGGCATCCAGTGGATTACTTCCGGCGGCAACCAGGAAGCCGCCAAAGGCGCCAAAGAAAAAATCACCGACGCGATTTTCGGTCTGGTTTTTTTGGCCGCCGTCTGGATAATCTGGCGCCTGATTATTTATTTCCTGGGAATTACCTCGTCAGTTCGGGGTCCGTTTAATCTCAAGTTACCCCAGCCTTGACAAAAATTTACTAACATGACCATAATCAACTAATGCCGATTATCAAAGCCGCGCTGGCCCAAGCCTCGATTACCATCAAAGAACCGCAAGCCGGGGTTAAAGACATCGGCAAATTTATGTCCGCCGCCATCCAGGTGGCCATGATTATTGCCGCCATCCTGACCTTTGCCTTTTTGGTTTGGGGCGGCATCCAGTGGATCTTGTCCGGCGGCGATAAAACTCAAACTCAAGCCGCCCGCGACCGGATCACTATGGCCTTGGTCGGCCTTGGCATTGTGGCCGCCGCCTGGGCTTTAATGAAAGTCATCGGTTACTTTTTCGGCATCGACGTCTTTCAGTTCAACATCCCCACTGCCGGCGGCTAGAACATGGCCGTTTGCCCTATCACCACAAGCACCGCGGCTCCATTAAGTGAACTTGAATGCCTAATGAGAAACGTTTTCTCAATTATTATTCCCTTCGCCGGTTTGGCCGCATTTGTAGTTTTAATTGTGGGTGGGTTTTCCTATTTAACT
>PCSQ01000086.1:11714-12659 GCA_002772455.1 Candidatus Beckwithbacteria bacterium CG23_combo_of_CG06-09_8_20_14_all_47_9
ACCCTAAAAAAGTCCAGCAGGCCCAGGGCACGATTACCGGGGCGATCATCGGCATTATTGTCACCCTGGCCGTCTGGTTTATTTTCCAGCTGATCAAAGTCATTACCGGTGTCAATGTCCTCCGGTTTGAAATCCCCTCCTAACCTCGCCGTAGCCTTGGCGAAGGCAGGCCAGCGTGCTACTCTATAAATAATGCGGCAGCTGCCCAAAATACTATTGTTGTTTTTTTTCTTTTTAGCCTGGCTGTTCTCTGCCCTGCCGGCTTACGCAGATGGAGCCTGTATTGCCCCTAGACCGGATGACCCGGAACTAAAACAGGCAATCAAAGAAGCGCAAAAACGCGGCGGCGCAGCCGCTTTAGTTAATCCTAATGTGTTAAAAGCAATATATTTAATGGAAGCTGCGGTTGAATATTCCTATCCGGAAAAATGGCAATGCCAACGTTATCCTCATGCTCCATCATTTGTCGGCTTAATGTCTGTTAGCGACACAGAATATGCAACAGTAGTTCCATTAGAAGAACAGATGAACGATATTGGCGTTTGTGAAGGTAAAACTTGTGAATTATCCCGTTGCAATATTGTTGATGCTCTAGAAATAGCTTCAAGAGTATTACTTGATAAAATTTATATTTGGGATCAAAAGAAAGATATTCCTCTTGGTAAACTTGACGATGCCAGCGATGTTTACTACGCCGCCTGTCGATATTATGGAACCTTCCTCCCGGATGACATTACTAAAAAACTGGTGGCATATCTGCCGCCGGAAAAAATTCCCGCCGACGGGCAAACTTCTTATTGCGAATTCGTTACTTTATACTCTGGGCTTTACTCAAACGCATCACAGTTGCCTCTTCGGACTGATAAACCATATTCCGGTATGACTTCTGATGTTAAATTTACTTTTGACTCCTGTGGGGGCCAGATTACTCCTGGCAAATTTGAC
>PCSQ01000086.1:12708-12932 GCA_002772455.1 Candidatus Beckwithbacteria bacterium CG23_combo_of_CG06-09_8_20_14_all_47_9
CGTCACCGGATAATTTTCTCACCACCTACTGCGCCATGCGGCCGACGCCGGTAGAAAAAAATACCATTGACTTAAGGGGAAAGCCCAACGGCAGCGGCGGCCGTGACGCGGTGACAGATTTACAAACCATCGGCGGACTAATCCAGGATTTTTCCAAGTTTGTCACCCCGTTATTATCAATCACTGACCAGACCAAGTCTGACTACTCCCTGCCTTATGAGGAT
>PCSQ01000039.1:0-3129 GCA_002772455.1 Candidatus Beckwithbacteria bacterium CG23_combo_of_CG06-09_8_20_14_all_47_9
GCCAGGTTCTAATCGAATCTAGGAGTGGCACAATTGGATTGATATATCAATCCTGAATTGTGCCAATTTCAAATAAGATTATATGGTCAAAATCTTTTTCAAGCTTTGGGTCTTGTGTATTTTTTTATTTTTCATTGCCTTCGGATTGGGATTAAAATTTAATCAATCAAAAATTTTCTTGACGGTAATCGGCGTTATTTTTACTTTGGGTGTTTTATTTTTCGCTTTAGGAATTTTTACGTCTATTTTTGAAAACAATTATCTGAACCAGAAAAACCGGCGGCGGAATAAATTCCGGCTGATTGGCGGATTTATATTGTGGTTGTGCTTTCTGCCGCTGGTTGAAGCCGTAAAAACCATCAAAGGCAAAAAGCGGCTCAAGCGGAAAATTCTACCGCTGATTTTTGAATTGGTAATTTTGCTGCCAACTTGGATCGGAGGGTATGTAATTGCCGACCTGATCATTACGGCAACAATCAATACAGCGTTTCAACAATTCGGTTTTGTCGCCCAAGAAAAAAATATCGTCGGCACCGGTTCGATGTATCCTACCTGGTCTAAAGGCAGTCCGGGAAAAGATAAGATCGAATTAACCAAAGAGGTGGTTTCGACTGCCGGGTTTTTGCCCTATCCGAACGGAATAAAAATCGGAAACCAAAGATTTTTCGGTCACACGCTTGGCCGCGGCGATATTATCACCTGGAGAAATGAAGCCACTTGGGCTTTAACCAGCCAAGACGGCGCCGAGCCGGCCGGTTTGCTGAAACGGCTAATCGGATTGCCCGGAGATACGATTGAACTTAAAGAAGGGATAGTTTATTTAAACGGCCAGCCGCAGAAAGAGCCGTATATTGCCAAACCCAGATCGACTTTCGGGGAAAGTTTTTTACAAGAATGCGAACCGGTTATTGTTCCGGAAGATACTGTTTTTGCCATGGGCGATAACCGCAAAGGCAGCGCCGATTCTCGGGAGGTGGGCTTCGCGCCGATTAGTGATATTGACTTTGTTATCCCGTTGTCCAAACAGGCCGGTAAACTAGATAAAAATTGGCACGATCCGGCCAATGATCTGGAGGATACAGCCAAAATTAAACTGGATAAAGAAAAATACCTGGAACTTTTGAACGAAAAAAGAAAAGAGACCGGAGCAAGACTTTTAAAATACCAGCCAAAGCTGGAAAAATCCGCCGAATTGCGAGGAGAGATAATTTTGAAATTTGACGATTTTTCTTTTGAAGCGACCAGAAGCGGCTATACCATGGTTAGGGCCATGAGTGACTCCGGTTACTCCAATATTACGTGGGGCGAAGCGCCGGATTTAGGTTATTTTGAAGCCGACGAGCTGATCGGAAACCAGTTTGAGTTTCCCGATTCAAAAAAATTCCTACTCAATAATGATTATCAGGAAATAGGGATTGCCGAAGTTGAGGGAATGCTTAACGGCTGTCCTGCCCAAGTGATCGTGCAGCATTTCGCCGGTTATGTGCCGCCAAACTATAATGTCAGCGATATTGAAGGCTGGGAAAATAATCTGGCCAGGCTAAAAGAAATCCTGCCCAGCTGGGAAAACATTAAAAATTCCCCCAATTTATACCGGGAACATAAGGATCAGGCGGAGAGAATTATTTACATAATGAACTTGCGGATTTCCCGGATCGGGGCGATTGCTTCCCGAATGAGGGCCAATCAATGGCTGGCCAGCGAGGAAAAGAAGTTTGTCGAAGAAGACGAGGGACTTTATAACGAACAGCAAGAGCTGGCCAAACTCCTTAACTCCTACAATTGGTAAAACGCCGTGGTAAAATAGGATGGATATTTATGTGCGGAATCTTTGGAGTTATCGGCGCTAAAAATAATGCCGCTCAAGTTGTGCTTGAGGGATTGACCAAGCTCGAGTACCGGGGCTATGATTCGTGGGGCATCAGCGTTAAAGACCTGGGGAAATTGGTCCGGGAAAGGCATACCGGTAAGATCGGTGAAGCCCGGACGAAATTGCCGGCGTCGCCGATTGGTTTAGGCCACACCCGCTGGGCGACCCACGGCGGCGTGAGTGAGGGCAATGCCCACCCGCATTTATCCTGCGATCAAACCATGTGCTTGGTCCACAATGGCATCGTCGAAAACTTTCTGGAACTGAAGCAAAAACTGTCTCATCACCGGTTTGAGTCGGAAACCGATACCGAAGTGGCTTTGCATTTATTTGAAGAGGTCGGGCTGCTGACAGGATTTAAGCAGATTATCGGGATGAATGCCTTTATCTTACTGGATAGCGGGAAAAATCAGCTGTTGGCGGTTAAGAACGGCTCGCCGCTGATAATCGGACTGGGCCAAAGCGCTAACTACATTGCTTCGGATGTTTGGGCGCTTTTAGACCATACCAGCCGGGTAATTTTCATGGAAGACGGCCAGGCGGCGACGATCAGTGCCGCCGGAGTAACCTTGCTTGATGTTAAAACAGGCCGAAAAATCAAGCCGAAAATTTCGATTCTTAACTGGCAAAAAGAACTTAGCCGTTTGGGCCGGTTTCACCACTACATGGAAAAAGAGATATACGACCAGCCGAAAATCCTGGAAAATTTGTCCCGGATGAAATTACCGAAAATCAAGTTCGGACCAAAGACTTTTATTTTAGGCTGCGGCACAGCGGCTTACGCGGCTAAAGTGGCCGATTATTTGTTTGACCAATCGGGCCGGGATACC
Source organism: Candidatus Beckwithbacteria bacterium CG23_combo_of_CG06-09_8_20_14_all_47_9 (assembly GCA_002772455.1). Classification (GTDB taxonomy): domain Bacteria; phylum Patescibacteriota; class Microgenomatia; order UBA1400; family CG1-02-47-37; genus CG1-02-47-37. Next base: position 2,701 of record PCSQ01000039.1, read on the forward strand.
GAAGCCGTGGTCGGTTCGGAATTTTTCCAGTATCTTCAGCTATTGCGGCCCGGTCAAACGCTCGTTTTATTTTCCCAATCCGGGGAAACGATCGACGTGATCGAAGCGGTTGATTTAGCCAGGAAAAAGGGCTTGAAAATTATCGGGATTACCAATGGGTTAGGCTCGACGCTGTACCGGAAAGCCGACGTTAAAATTCTTTTGGGCGCCGGTCAGGAAGCGGCGGTGGCGGCGACCAAGTCGTTGACGGCGATGCTGGCCGTCGGCTTACTTTTGAACGCAAAATCTTTGGCCGGCACGGCCGAGGCAGTCCTTAAAATTTTAACCAACCGGAAAAAAATCAAAGCCCTGGCCACCCTGATTAAGGACAGCGAGCACATTCTTTGCGTCGGTTCCGGTTTGAATTACCCGATCGCTTTGGAAGCGGCC
>PCSQ01000039.1:3210-3375 GCA_002772455.1 Candidatus Beckwithbacteria bacterium CG23_combo_of_CG06-09_8_20_14_all_47_9
GAGCACGGGACCCCCTGCCTGGTTTTTGGCGGGAGCTTAAACAGCGCTTACGAAATGAAGGCCCGGGGCGGCCGGCTGATCGGCATCGGGACCAAGCCCGATAAAGTTTTTGACGTCTTTTTCCGGGTGCCGGATTTAGGGGCGGCGACGGTAATTCTGTCAGTG
>PCSQ01000078.1:0-2123 GCA_002772455.1 Candidatus Beckwithbacteria bacterium CG23_combo_of_CG06-09_8_20_14_all_47_9
TCCTGGGCGCCGGGAACATATAAATGGTGTGTGGCACAAACATCAATAACACCGGCGCCATTGGCTTTTAAAAACTTGGCCGCTTCCACTAACGTATTGCCGGTAGAAATCAAATCGTCTTTAATTAATACCGTTTTGCCTTCAACTGATTCACTCATACTTTTATAGACCACTTTACCGGTCGTAAGATCCCGGATTTTATTCATATACACCAGGGGTACGCCGCCTAGATCCTCGCTGAATCTCTCCGAGGATTTAACCGAACCGGCATCGACCGCGGCAATCACCGTCCGATCAGTGATTCTTTTGGAAAATATCTCCCGGAAAACTTTCCGGCCGGACAAATTAACCACCGGCACTTCAAAAAATCCGGGAATGGCTAAATTGTGCAGATCAAAAGTAATCACTTTTTCCAAGGGGACTACCTGCAGCATTTTGGCAATAACTTTAACCGATAGCGGCTCACCCGGCCGAAAAACTTTATCCTGTTTGGAATAACCCAACCAAGGAATTACGGCCACGATCCGTTTCACTCCCAAACGCTGCAGGGCATCGGCAATTAGGCAAAACTCGACTAAGTTTTGATCGGTCGGGGCGGATAATGATTGAACTAAAACCGCGGTTTTCCCGGGATTGCTTTCATTAATCCATATCCGGGCTTCGTCGTTGGAAAACCGAGCCAATTCTACTTTTCCCAGTCTCGTTCCCAATTCCTTGGCTAATTTTTTTGCGAGCGTTTGGTTAGACGAACCGGAGAATACTAACATAGGTTATACCCTGCCCTTGTTGATTGCTCGTTTTATTTGACTATCAGTCATACTAGGGAACTTTAGGGTTTTTGTTAAACTTAGAAAATCTTCAACCTTATTCTTATTATTTTTTGCCGCATTCTCAAACATTCTCTTGGTGGCGGTAAAATTCGGAGATCTGACAAACTCGCCCTTTCCCAGGGCTGTTTCAATACCTTGTTCATATTTATCAAGTTTTATGTTTCTTTTCTTCATAGGTATTTTGGTCGTAAATCCACCACCAGCTTCTTTAAATCAAAAACTATGCTGAAAAATTCAAAAAATCCGTATTGCCCTAGGATACCCAATGGATATTTTAAGTCATATGAAAAACCAACCTTACTCTTGATTTTCCAGCCGCCGATTGCCAGCTCGACCTGATGATAAAACACTTCCCCTTTGCCACTGGTAACTCCATAAAGCGGCGCGGTTTTACCCTCCCTAACCCGTATTCCCAACAAGTCACCGATATAACCATGAAAAATACAGGAGTCCGCCCCGGAATCCACCAAAGCTAAATATCCATATTCCTGGTTGTTATGGCAAATAGTCACCGGCACTACCGGCCGCCAAACTTCTTTTAAGTCAGGAAAAGCCGCCGATGGTTGAGCCGAAAATTTACTGTACTTGAACTTCATTAGCTAACTGAGTAAGCGTAATTTTCCGCCGCTAAGGTCAAAATTGGTTTAACCTCGCCTTTTTTTTGCGCCTTTTCCCACGCTTCCTTAGGTGTTTTTCCGTTACCGACTACTTTTCTTCCATCCTCTGACAAAGCTACCCATTGGTTAATAAACGGTTTTAAAATTTTAGTAAAATTATTATTTTTCAACATAATTACATTATATACCACTTCGGTAAAAAATGCCGCAAAACATCCCCGGCATCGGCAACGGCGCGGTTACCAATTAAATAATAACTTTCATTCAGCTCATCGCACACGCCCACTGAATAAAAAGTGCTGTCAATTCCCAATTCCTGCAGCGCCGCCCGGACATAAATTATTCCCTGGGTGGTGCAACTGATCGACCGATGATTTACTTTCGCTACGTGCAGGCCTTTGGCCTGGGCCGCAACAACAAAGGCCAAACCGGATGCCCCGGAGGCCGGGTTAACGAAATCGGAGAGCAAAATTTCCTGACCGTCGATAGTTTTTAATTTTTCCCGGTCGCGCCACTGGACGGTCACCGACAAATTCGTTTCCGGCTCGCCGATCAAATGGGTCCGCTTGGTCACTACCGCCACCTCATTATCAATTACCGCATCTTTATCTAAATTTAGTGCCAACCTGGTCGTCACCAAACCCGCCCTTTCCAAACTTATCGGGATGCCGACCGG
>PCSQ01000078.1:2153-8233 GCA_002772455.1 Candidatus Beckwithbacteria bacterium CG23_combo_of_CG06-09_8_20_14_all_47_9
TCTAGCCAGTTCAAAATACTCCCGGCAAAAACCCTGATCATCATATTTGGTCGAATCGGCAATTATTTGCTGGGCCAAATCGTTAATTTTATCCATTAATTTCTTCGCCTCGTTAACGTCATGTTCCAAAATTATCACTCCGTCTTTAGGCAGATCAGCTTTACTCTTACCGATTAAACCGGTAAACGAATCGCCAAATTTAACTAAATGATCGACTTGAGTGGAACCATGAAAATCCTGGGGATATTTTAACAGCGGTAAAACATCCAATTTTTCCCCTGGTTTAGCGCTAATAATTTGGTATTTCATCGGTATTTATTTATTTCGTCTCGCAGTTTCAGGGCTTCGGCCCGGGAATTGGCACTAAAAATTATCCCGCGGGAAGAGTTGATAATCATCCCGGCTTTGGTCGAATTCAAACCGGCTTTAACGGTTTTGGCCACATCACCGCCTTGGGTACCAATGCCCGGGACCAATAAAGTCATCTCGCCGACGATTTTTCTAATTTGAGCTAATTCTTCCGGGTAAGTCGCCCCAACCACTAACAGACAGTTATTATTTTTATTCCAATTTTTCGCTACATTAGTGGCCACTTTTTCCCAGACAAAATCCTGAAACTCGCCGCTACCGGGGTTAGAAGTTTTGCACAAAAGAATAATCCCTTTGTCCTTTTGGTCTAAAAACAGCTGGAGCGCTTCCCGGCCAAAATAAGGATTGACCGTGACCGCGTCGAATTTTAACTCGTCAAAAATTGCCGTGACGTAACCGTTATTAGTGTTGCCTATGTCCGCCCGTTTAGCGTCAGCAATCGTAATAACTTCCGGGTACTTTGCCCGTAAATAATCTACCGTTTTTTGCAAATTCTCCCAGCCCTTACTTCCCAAAGCCTCGTAAAAGGCAAAATTAGGTTTGTAGGCACAAACCAAATCGTGCGTCTGATCAATGATTTTTTGATTAAACTCAAGCTCGCCCTGATCCAACCCCACGCACACCAGTGAATTATTTTTTTTGACGATATTATCCAATTTTTCCTGAAAGTTCATTTTTTGGCTTTTTTAGCTAAATATTCCTTGCCATGACCTAATTCAGTATTTATCGGCCGATTTTGTTTACAAAGCGGACAATCTTTTTCGTCATAGGCATCGGACTGAAAAACATCTAGTGATTGAAAGGGGGCGCCGATAACCTTGGCGGTAACGTGTGCCTGGTCACGATTAACCATTACACAAACACCCACAACCTTACCTCCGCAAGCTTTAACGCTTCTAACGGTTTTACTGACCGACCCCCCAGTTGTAGTAAAGTCTTCCACCACTAACACTTTCTTGCCGCCCACTAATTTATCGTAACCTCTTTTGAAAACTTGATTATTCTCCCCGTCTTTCTCGCTAAAACCGCCTAATATCTCCTGTTTTTTCAGCAGAGTTAAATGGTGGGCAGTCCATTGAGATAAAATAATCCCCCCCATTGCCGGACCGATAACCACTCCAACATTCTTATTCTTGTATTTTTCAGCAATCATTTTTCCTATTTTCGATACTTCCAGGGTGTGAGGATATAAAGCGTCCTTATTCAAATATTTACTGCTGTGTTTTCCCGAGGTTAAAACAATATGGCTATTTGTAGTAATAGCCCCCACTTTTTTCAGAATATCGACTACTTTACCCATAAATTTCTTCTAATTTGTAATTGGTTTAAATAATAAATCATAGTATCTATCGGTTTCAGCCACCTCTCGCATGTTCGGCACGCAACTATCGCATACGTAACTTGCGCCGTAAGGAAAATTTGTTTCATGAGTCGAACTCAATAATATCACTTTATTGATCGGGTTTTTGCTGCTGCAAATTTTGCACTTCCTGCCTTGATAGCCGCCTTCCTGTATATACCATTCTATTGGCTCTCTTTGATTACAAGCAGCAATGTGTATCAAAGTTTTTTTTAATTGTTCACCCATGCGCTTTCCCGACTAATACTTCTAATTTGTTAATTTTATTTTCGGCCATGTACTTTAATAAATCGGCTTTGATCTTATTGTAAATCCCGAAACCATGCCGGTACCAGGCAGAACCGACACCAACCAAAGTCGCCCCGGCCAGCATCATTTCCACGACATCATTGGCCGTTTCCACTCCGCCCATGCCCAAAATCGGGCATTTAACGCTGTTGTAAATTTCCCAAACACAGCGCACCGCCACCGGCCGGATGCCGGGTCCGGAAACCCCACCGACCAAATTTCCCAGCATTGGTTTTTTCCGCCTTATATCAATCACCATACCCGGACCGACGGTATTAATGGCACTGATCGCGTCGGCGCCTTCGGCTTCGGCCGCTTTGGCCACCTCGCCGATGTTATTAACATTAGGGCTTAACTTAGCCAAAATTTTTGTCTCTTTTTTCAAAGCCTGGCGAACAGCTTTCACGGCCGCGGCAGTTGATTCCGCCCCCATCCCTAAAGGCTGGCCCAGTTCATCGACCGTATTGGGGCACGATAAATTGAGCTCAACCATGGCCGGGTTAATTTTTTCGACTTCTTTGGCTAAATAAACAAAGTCGGCTACTTTGACAGCAAATACCGAGGCAATTACCGGAATGGTGGTCTCTTTAACAAACTTGGCCCACTCACCCACACCGACCTTAATGCCCGGATTGCGCAAGCCCACAGAATTTAAAATGCCGTGGTCGTACTTGACTACCCGAGGCAGTGGATTACCTTCCCGCGGTTCCCTGGTCATAGACTTAGTAGTAATCCCCCCTAAGCCATTTTTTTCCGCTTGGTAATGTGCCGAGACTTCCTGTAAAATCCCTGACGGCATCACTAGCGGATTAGCAAAATCAACTTCTAAAAATTTTACGTTTAGTGCCGGCATAAATTCTCCATTAACATCTTAGCCATAGGCAAATCGGTAATCAAGGAGATCCCAGCTTCGGCCGCCGTCCGGCGGATTAACTTGCCGTCGGTTAACTCGTCTTTCCGACCGACCGCCTGCTGAGGAATGTTAATCACAATGTCAAATAGACCTTTGGCCATCAAATCGCTGATGTTGGGTTTTTGCCCGACTTCGGAAATTTTATACACCAGAGCGGTTTTAACCCCATTGGCCAATAAAAACTGATGGGTTTTACCGGTGGCGTGCAAAATAAAGTTCGGCTTTTTGGCTAAAGCTTTAATTTGCGGCAGGAGCGATTTCTTATCTGCCGGCCGGCCGATGGTTAACAACACCTGTTTTTTCTCCCCGCCAAACAAAGCCGCTTTACCGTAATGCTTAACATTCCAATCCTGAGACTGACGGTTAAGCAAAGAAAACAACGACACGTTCCGGATATCGCTTTCGCCGAAAATAAACTGCATGACCCGTTCATTACCGATGCCATAACCGGCATGCGGGTTGGTTTTTTGACTTTTGATAATCTTTAAATACCACTCAAAATCCCGATACGTCCCGCCGCGCTCCAGATGCAGCCGGTACATCGTCGAGGTCAACAACCGCTGGTCTAATTTTTTAAAATCGTGCTCGCGAACCGCCGAGCCGGTACTTTCGCCGCTGTAAGGCAGGATCAAATCCGCGGACAAAACCACCCGCGGGTCTTTTTGACTAACTTTCATATTAAAAAACTTAATCTCCTTCGGGTAACGCATAATAAATACCGGTAGTTCCTGGCCGGATTTATTTAGCAATTTCACCACCATTTGTTCGTGATTGGCTTTTAAGTCGTCGCCGAATTTAAGCGATTTAAAACCGTTTTGGTTCAACAGCTTCACCGCGTCTTCATAATTAATCTTTAAAAAATTACTATTAACAACGGTTTCCAATTTGGTCGCATCCCGACGATAAACATTTTTTAAAACCGATTTATTGGTTTTTAAAACTTCTCTTACCATACCCTGAATGGCTTTTTGAATATGTCTTAATAACTCGGTAAACATGATTTCTTCATCGTAATTTTTCCGGGTCATTTTTAACCGGGTCGAGTCAAACTCTTCTTCGGTTAAACGAAATTGACGTAAATGCCGCTCGTCCTCAATTTCCTCGTCCCTACCGGAATGGATCACGGTATAAACTCCAGGGAAAGATTGAAGTGCTTGCTCTAAAGATAATTGGCCCGTCTGGGTAAAAAATAAAGGAATCTCCCAGCGGTTGCCGACTTTAAATAAAGTATCTACATTTTCGCAGGCGCCGGTAATCCCCACCATTTCCGGAACGTCGACATAAGTCAAACCCGAGTTTTGATAATTACTTCTCGCCCCCTCATTTAAGCTTTCGTTAATCTTTGCCAGATTGGCAAAGTGATCGTCGTAACCGATCGCGAATTTTTTCCCTTGTACTGTCATTTTTACTTTATCCATTTTGCCTCCTTAAGGCTAAAAAAATCCCGCTCTCGCGGGATTAATTAATTAATATTTTTTTGTTCTTGGCTTTGATAAAAAGTCTATTTTTCATAAAAAATCCAGAGCTTGGGGCTCTGGGAGTTAAAAATACCAAAATTCTAATTTAATGTCAACTACCAATTTTATAAAACTCCCCGTATCGCTCAAACCACTCCTTAAAATTCTTCACCCACTCTTCCACAAAAATCGGCTCGTCAAACAGCGGTTTTAAATCAATCAATAGATCTTCCTGCCGCACGGTTTTGATTTTTCTGGCCAAAGCCAGCATCGCTGTTTTCAGCGTATACGGCTTCTTACCGTCTTTGGCCAATTTAATTTCGTTTGGCATAATCTGCTTTTGCATAAACCAGATTAAATCAAAATAATCCCGGCCTTTTATCCTCGTTCTTTCCAAACAAGCAATAATTTTCCCGGCGAATAAACTGGCTTCGTCAAAGTGTTTGATTACCATCGTCCGGCCGTGACGCAAAACCGGCGTTTGCTTAATCGTTTTTTCCTGGTGGTGCCGGCTGACTTCAATTTTCAAATGCAGTTTCTCCGACTGAAGCGGCGATAAACCCAATTCTTTCATTACCGGCAGCCGCACTGTCCAACGGGCAATTCCCAATTCGCCTTTCTGACAATGAACATCCACTCCGTCAATCTTTAATTCATGCTTGGTAAAATTAACCAAATCCTCCGCCAATTTATCCAAATTTATACCGGCGCTATTATCTAAATCAATATCTTCGGAAATTCTGGCCAAATCATAAATTACCCGGTTACAGGTGCCGCCGTAAAAAATCAGCCGCCGGTAATTTTTATGATTATAAATAAAATATAAGAAATGAGAAATAAAAAAATCTTTCGCCAAAATTCGCCTAAAATCATCACTGACCCTGCCATATAACGAGCTGTGAATTAACTCATTAATCTGGCTGGTAATTATGCCCATATCTTTTCTTTTAAATTATCAGCAATCCGTTCCATTTTCGGCGATCCGGATTCTTCCGTCAACCGGAAAAACTCCGCTTTCATAGTTTTATCCCATTCTTCCAAGTTTAGTCGTTCGTCTTCCGCCAAATCAAAATCTTTATTTTTAAGACCCGGATGTTCACTTCTAAAATAGAAAAAATCAAATAAAGCTTTCGGGGCCGTCGCCTCCTTACAGGTAATCCCGCTGAAGTTAGTTTCCGTGTAACTGTTAAACAACTTTTCCTGAATATGAAAATAATGAAAATTGCCCAGCTTATTACTAACGGAGCGGGTGTGTTTTAGGCTTGCCGCCGTCACCAAGTAAATTCCCTCGGTCATAACTCCATATTTCTGCAATACCCATACTCCGGTTAAATAGCTATGCGGCTGGACAATTACCGCCACCATCGCCGTAAAATCAAGGCTATTCTTGTTCTGGAGCCAAAACTCGCGCGTCATGTAATAACCCCGTTTAATCCTTAAAACCTTACCTAATTCTTCCTGCCGGGATAATAATAGCCTGGTTGAAGCCATCGAACCACTGATTAACTGGTTCACTGCCTGAATCGTAAAATAAGGCAAATGTGCCAATTGTTCTAAACTTTTCATAGTTTCTATGTCAGTTAATATACATTTTGTGTATATTATCCGTCACAAAAACCATATTGTCAACCGGCAATTTTCTTAAGCGGCTTTAATACTTTCTCCCGGCATTAATCAAGGCTTTATAGTCAAT
>PCSQ01000078.1:8255-8397 GCA_002772455.1 Candidatus Beckwithbacteria bacterium CG23_combo_of_CG06-09_8_20_14_all_47_9
GCTAAAATCCACTTGTGGGCCGCCCGGATTTTTTTACCCTGGCTTCATCCTTATTCTCGTAAGTTTTCTTCACCGCCCGCCTCACTAATTCACCCACCGACTCCTGCTCAAGAACCGCCCGCTCGCGCAGCATCTGTAAAGT
>PCSQ01000078.1:8407-12951 GCA_002772455.1 Candidatus Beckwithbacteria bacterium CG23_combo_of_CG06-09_8_20_14_all_47_9
AATAAAAAATTCACTCTTTTAGTCAACATACACATACATATTAGTATACATATCACTTGTCAAGCGGGAAAATTACCCACCGATATCATAACAAGGTCTAATAGGAATGTCTTTATCATCAAGCGGCACTATTGGGAAACCAGTTTTCTCATCAATTTCACGCCAATATCTTGATTCGCCGCTAATCTCTAATTTACCAGTCTTCTCATTTATTCTCGATCCAGTATCCTCCGGTATTAGCTGTAAATCTTTTTCTGGAGTTATTAGCATTCGTTATTTTTGAAGAATTCTTACTGCTTCACTGGCTACTATAGCACATTTTTGTTCCATGGCATCAGTCAGTTCAAACTTATCCCGCACCCGGTCGGCTACCACGACGCAAATCGCGCCCGTGCGCACGCCAAACAAGGAACCCATGGTTAATAAACAGCCCGCTTCCATTTCAAAGTTTTTGACATTGGCCGCCTGCATATCCTCAAAAATCTTAGCTTTATGAGATGGCAAATAACCGTTAACTCCGGGGCGGCCTTGCCCAACGGAAAAAGTATCAGTTGAGGCAGTAATGCCCACATGATATTTAACTTTTAATTTTTTGGCGGCGGCAATTAAGGCCTCGACAACTTCGTAATGGGCAATGGCCGGATATTCGGGAATGACGTAATCTTTACTGGCGCCATCAAGACGCACCGCCCCGGTAGTAATGACCAGATCGCCGATGTACATATCCGGCTGTAAACTGCCGCAGGTGCCGACACGGATAAAAGTGTGAACACCCACGCGCAATAATTCATCAAAGGCAATCGCTAACGCCGGTGAGCCGATTCCGGATGAAGTACAGGCTAATTTTGCCTTCTGGTACTCGCCCTTCATGGTGTGGTATTGCCGGTAATCAGCGACTTCTTCCGGTTTTTCCCATAACGCGGCAATTTTGGCTACCCGTTTGGGGTCGCCGGGAACCAGCACGTACGGTGGAATATCTCCCGCTTTTAACCGGGTATGATACTGCAACCCGCCGGCTTCTGGTTTCTGCGCCGAACTTGACTTAAACGACATAACCGCAGTATATTACAAAAGATTATGCCGCGCAACGAATTTACCCCTAGCTCACGCAGCTAAAGTGTCTGTCGCAACAGTAGAAAAACAAGCACTGCCGCATCTTATAGAGAATTAATTGCCAATGGCACCCTGGAAATCAAAAACGGCCACGTTGACACCGTCAGGGTTTTTTAATTTTAATGTTACACTTCTTGACGTACGTGCGTGATAAAGTGTAATCGGTGAAAGACTTTCCGGGCAGTCTCCCCAAACCAAGGTTGGGGTAAAAATTCTTTGGGTAAAAACGGATCTGCTTCAACCGCCTGCAAATACCGGCTAATCAGCCAGCGGACTTTCCTCTCGTCCAATCCAGATTTGTTTTTCTCCCGAAAATCCACTACAGATTGGTATTGCCGGTTTAACTGATCCAACTGCCACATCCGCTCAATTTTTTCCGGATTTTCCGGCCACAGTTCACGCGTCACCAACACCGACGCCTGACCGGATAATTTTTCGCTGGCCAAAAACTCTTTCATATCTTCGGCCACGTCATGGGGCGAAACGTAAACGCTTGCCTGCCACTGGCCAAAACCCAGTTCATTAAGTTTGCGCCGCAATTTATCTCTCAACCAATTTTTAGTGACGGCAATGTCAAAAATGACAATCCGCCACCATCCGTCCCATTTTTTCTTCTGCCAATTTAACAATGGAAATGACCGCTGAAGCTGGTTTTTGCCGGCGCCGGTTAACTCCCAGACCGCCTCGCCGTTTTTAATGGCTTTACTGATCAAGCCGGTTTTGAGCAGCCGGCTGACGGCTGTGTGTAAAGACCGCTTCCGGTAACCCGGCGGCGTGTAGCAACCTAAACCCAAAATCTGCAATCTGGCATTACGGTCGGGCATCAGTTTATCCAGAATATCGCCTAAAACCGCCAGTCCGATTAAGATTCTGTCCCGGGACCGTAACAATTTTGCCATATTACCATGTTACACTTTCTATCGCACGTGCGTCAAAAAGTGTAATAGTTATTGTAATAGTTATTCGGCACAATATTAATATTTATTTAATACCTAAGTTTTCCGGGCCGAAAGAATCCGGCAATAATTCCTTAAGACTGGTCAGTTTTAATACTTCACCTTCCAAATTAGCTGAAATGACTAAACAGTCATCACAATGCTCCCGCAGTCTTTGGCGGCAGCGGCCGCAAGGCACGCCGCCGTCGGCCGTGACTACCGCAATCGCCTGAATAAATTTCCGGCCGTGTTTCACTGCCATCCCCTCGCTCACTGCCTTGGAAATTAAAGAGGATTCGGCACAATCGGTCAAACCATAAGAAGCGACTTCCACATTGCAAGAGTTAAAAATCTCACCGCCAGTGGTTAATAACGCTGCCCCCACCCGGTATTTTGAGTAGGGCGAGTAGGAATTTTTGGAGCCGGCAATCGCCGCTTTAACCAATTGCACTTTTAATTTTTCGTCTAACATCGTCTTTTGATAATAATCTATTTTTGCTATCCAGGCAATTAATTACCGTAAAGTTAAATTTTTTGGCTAAAAACTCGTAAAGCCTAGCCGTTGCCTGCTGGTAAGCCAGATCAGCTTCAGCCATATCTTTGCGGCGGGCTTTCATCAATTTTTGAGCCACTACCGGATCGATTTTCAGATAAATCACTTTATCCGGCTGTGGCAAACGAAACATTTTAAACTCCAGCCAGTATATCCAGTTAATTAAATTTTTTTGTTTCGACCCTTGATGGGCCAAACTCGAATAAGTATACCGGTCGAGTACGATCGTTTTTCCCTGTTTTAGCCAACCAATAATAATTGGTTTAGCTAACCACCTGTCAAAGGCAAACAGAAACGTCGTCACATAAGGACTTAAACGGTTAAATAAATTATGAAAATAGATAAACCGGATCAACTTGCCGACCAAAGTGTCATAGCGCGGAAAAGATAATTTTTTATCGGCCGGGAATAATTTTACCTGGGTGGACTTGCCCGAACCGTCAATGCCTTCAAAAACGATTAATTTACCGGCCATTATAGCGCCAACCCAATTGGGCTAATTTTTGCAGGACTTTTTTGGCCAGCTTTTTCTTTGCCTCGCTGTTTTTAGCAAAATTAAAATTATCGGTATTAATCGGCAAAACCACCACGTCTAAAAGATATTTAGTCCCGGCTAGCCAAGTTTGGTTAACCCGCTTCATCACCAAAAAATACCTGTCTGCGCAGGCAGGATTATCGTCAATCGTTTCAAACGGCCGCAGGCTGGCGTGGGCGCGCTTAATGACCACATCGTCGCTGGCCGTCAAATATACCAAGGCGTCAGCCGCCGGCACATGAGCCCAGTCTAAACTGTAGAAATAATCAACGTATTCCCGGAAGTGAGCTAATTTCATCCGTCCTAAAATTAAATTAGTTAAGGCATAGCAATAATCCATTTCCGGGTGCACGTCCTGAACCCAAATTTTATTTTTAGCCCCCAACCTTACCTGATCAAATTTTCGCTGGATAAACCATTTTTGAGAATTTAATAAAGCCAAACTGGAATCTTTATAACTCTTTTTCAAGTGCGGATTATGACGCCAATCTTCAAATGAGGTCATTACCGGCAATTTCAGTTTTTTAAATTCTTGCGCCAGCACTTCTACGGCCGTGGTCTTGCCCACCCGCATCGTGTCCGCTCCCACCTCGATCCGGGGATAACGCTCGGGAGAAAATTTTAACGGCCGGCGCAGATACGGCAAACGCAAAGTTTGCAGATATTTTTTTACCTCCGGTTCCAGAACAATCTTTTTGGGCAGGCGCAAGCGTTTTAACCAATCATTGTTTTTGGTTTCGGTGACGTGGAGCAAATGATAATGCTCCAGGCAGGCCGCTCCGTAAAGATCGGCGGCGCCCACCACCAACTGGGATTCTTTTTTGCGTTTGGCATAAGTGTATTTGGCCGGATTAAGACAATAACCGTTGGCAAAACGAAAGTCGCAGCGGGCCCGGCCCTCGATAACTTCATCGGCCATTTGAGTTAAGGCTTTGGTCGGCCCGAATTCCTTTCGGTCGGAATCGAGCATTAGGCCGGCGGCAAAAACATCAATTCCCTGCTTTAAAATCTGATTGATTACCCGAATAAGTTTGACGTCAAAAAAGTTGGTCTCATCAATGACAATCCGTTCGGCTGACTGCTTCAGCACCTTTTCCAGCAATAGCCGAGGTTTTTTAGCATCTACCAAAATTGCTGGGGCTTCAGCACCGGTATGACTCCTTAACACGGCTTTATCGGTATAACGGTTATCGAGGCTGGGTTTGAAGGCGAAAGATGTAGATACGGCAAAATATTTTTCAATCAGCCAGGTGGTTTTATCCGACCACATCGGTCCGTGGCGAACGACTAATTTGCCTTTTTTACGGCGCATGATTTTTAGTTATAAACTACAAACGGAAAAGGCGCAACTGGGGCAAGTGGCACAACCTTCGGCCTTAAACATAACCGTACCGCATTGGGGGCACTT
>PCSQ01000136.1:0-1837 GCA_002772455.1 Candidatus Beckwithbacteria bacterium CG23_combo_of_CG06-09_8_20_14_all_47_9
TCGAGTCGAAGAAAAAATTGCCGCTTCACTTAATCAGCCGCCTGAAAGATGCTTTTGAAATTTCCGATTTACCCTACATGGTTGATGTTATAGACTTTAAACAGGCCGAGCCGCAATTTGTCAAACTGGCTAAAAGTAAGATTATTAAACTTAACTGACTATGCCATCATTATCAAAAAAATTAAAAATGCAAAAAGCCAAACTGCTTTACGTTGATTTGGAAAAAGCCTCACAAAGACTAAAAGAAATCTGCGCCGCTCGCTTCACCGTTGCCAATCGCGACGCGACTATCAAACGATTTGAGTTTACTTTCGAAGTTGCCTGGAAACTGATTAAAACGCTAGTAGAATTATCCGGCCGGAAAACCGCCAGCCCACGCTCGTCAATCCGGGTGGCGGCAGATATCGGGCTTCTGGATAATCCGGAAAAATGGCTCAAATTTTTAGAAACAAGAAACATCACTGTCCATATTTACAAAGAAGAAATGATTAAAGAAGTTTATCCTACAGCCAAAAAATTTCCCAGGTTTGTCGAACAGCTGCTGATCAAAACTAAACCCCACCTTGACAGTTAAAAATTAAATGTTATTATCACTTTAATGAACCACGTTAAATTCAATTTAACCTGCACCACCACTTCCTAACGGAGGGGTGGTTTTTGTGTTTAAAGCCCCTCCGGAAGGAGGGTTTTTTTATGCCGCAAAATTACGAAAACCTTACTTTACCAGCAGAAATCAAGTACACCTCAATACCAGAGGCAGTCGCCGTGTGGGAAAAAGATCCTTATGGCCAAGCTGTCTTTGATTTTCTTCAACAGGTCTACAGCATTACTGACGTACCGGCAGTACTTCAGGCTGCTGGCATGGAAGAATATCTGCGCTACAAAAACGAAGGCCGGCTTGTACTTTTACATGCCAACCAGATCTTGAAGCCTAGTTTTTATAATCTTACCAGCATCTTTATGGCCGGAGAAATGGCCAAGAACGGATTGCCTATCGCCCTAATGGTCTTTGAATATCCGCAAGACATTTTTTTAACCAGAAATCAAGATAAGAAAGAGGCTTTTGGCTGGCAGGAATTTTATTTAAATGAGAAAGAATCAGTAAAAATAAATATTCAGCCATCTGGGCTTAAATCAAAACCATTTCCAATCAGAACTATCGACGCCGCTAGTAATCACCCCTGCGATCAAATAATGGTTCAAGTTGCCGGTCAAGGTCAGGGAAACATGGCCTATCCAAGCGCTGAATATGCCTTAGGTCTAAACTTTCCCGAGGAAATCTCTGTGACTGATTTTCACAAAACCTTGTGGAAGGAGGCAGTCAGCCGCCTGCGCCGCCAAGGCATATTGCCTGACGAGGACCGGTTACCGATGTTTTTTGTGGACATGGTTGGGCTGTACTCAACCATCGCCCAAGCCAGTCCAGCTTTTAACTATCAGCGGCGTATGCTTTCCTCGGCCGAGTACTACCCGCTCCAAGTGGCCTGGCCTGATTTATATCTTGAAGACAGCGGAGGTACTGGGCAAGACTTCGAAACCATGATCATCAGCGCTCAAAGTCAACGCTATCATTTCGGTCTCCCGGAAGTGCAGGTAAGAGTACCTTACCGAGAGGTTCAGGATTTGGATAAATACTGCCTCCATCCGACCGGTCGAGTTGCAGACTTTAATTTAAATCCTGCTTGGCGCCAACTTGATGATAAAATCAGATTACTGGCTAACCAGATGCCGAAACTGCCGCCAGAACAAGAGGGGTTAAAAATTGAACTAGAAACAAAAATTAAAGCATTAAAAGAAAAGCCAGAAACCTCTCAGGAGGTTAAAGCTTTAACTCGTC
>PCSQ01000136.1:1844-3500 GCA_002772455.1 Candidatus Beckwithbacteria bacterium CG23_combo_of_CG06-09_8_20_14_all_47_9
CCGATTATCTCGTGACGAAAAAGAGCTCAAGGGTCAATTGGGTAATCAAATTAAACAATTAAGAATCCAGCAGGAACAATTACCATTATCGCCGAAGGAATATATCAGAGAAGTGCCTTTTTCCCTGCCGCCGACAATTGAAGAAGTTTATAATAATTTGTGGTCCGGAGCAGTTTATGCTGTATAAATTAATCAAGACATTATTACAATTTTCTCCCCGTCAACTTAATAACGAGACAAGAGCGGGCAAATATTTACTGTCTTTTCTGCAAAAAAATAATTTCCCTTTCCGGCTGAACCAATTTACATTTTATCATCCTGATTTTATCAAAGCAGTTCTTCTTGCTGACGGCCGGAAGATTGCCTGCCAACCAGCTAGTTTTGTGTCTGGGAAAATTAGCGGCAAAGATAACTTATTCAGTTCAATGGCACACATCAATTTCGACCTGCCACACCTTAGTTTTAACCCCCATTGCCCAGACATTTCTGTCCCGGTTATGGCGTCACATTATCCGGCGCTGGCCATCAGTAAAAACGACTTGCCGAAAATTCTTAAAGCCAAAAAAATTGACGGTAATGTAATTGTCAACCGGGTCAAGCACCAATCGCAAAATATTCTGGTAGGCAACCTGACTAAACCGCAAAATTTAATCTTTTCCCATTACGACTCTATCAACACCGGCGCCGTCGATAATGCCTCCGGCGTGGCCGTCAGCTTAAAACTAATTCTTAATAATTCTAAACTTCTAGCCAAAAATTTATTCATTTTTTCCGGCAATGAAGAATTATCCTATGACTTTCCCATTTACTGGGGCCACGGCTACCGGATGTTTGAAAAAAAATATTTCCGATTAATGCAACAGGCTAAAAAAATCCTGGTGGTTGACTGCGTCGGCAATGATAAACCCCAAGCCTACACCAGCGCTTACTGGGTTAACGAAGGCTTTCCCGTTAAAAACCTAAAATCGGTGCTTAAAAAAACCGCCTTAATCGCCGGCGATTTGGATAAACTGATGACGGTTTATCACAGCCGGCTGGATAATTTGAGCCAAATCAACCGAGCCCATTTAAATCAGGCTTATTATTATTTACTCAACCTGTTAAAATAAAGGAGTGATATGAAACAAACCGATAAACTCGGCGCTTTGCGCCACACGGCCGAACACATTTTACACTGCGCTATGCAGAACCTATACCCGGCTCTTAAAAAAGCCATGGGGCCGGCGACTAAAGCCGGATTTTATTTTGACTTTGATTTGGCCGAAAAAATCAGCGAGGCCGACTTTGCCCGCATCGAAAAAGAAATGCAAAAACTGATCGATCTTAATTTGCCGATGAAGCAAGAATATCTCACTTTAGCCGAGGCCAAAAAATTATTCAGAAATAATCCTTATAAACTTGATTGGCTGGACCGAATTACCAACCGGGGAGAAAAAATCTCGATTTACCGTATGGGGGAAGCCGATGTAGATTTGTGTTACGGCCCCCACGCTAAATCAACCGGAAAAATTAAAGCCTTTAAGCTTTTATCGATTGCCGGAGCTTACTGGCACGGCGATGAAAAGAATAAAATGCTGACCCGGATTTACGGCACGGCTTTTTCTTCCCAACCAGAGCTCGATGGATATCTCGCTAAACTGGAACTGGCCAAGATAA
>PCSQ01000117.1 GCA_002772455.1 Candidatus Beckwithbacteria bacterium CG23_combo_of_CG06-09_8_20_14_all_47_9
ATCGCTTATTTTAGTTTGGAATTTGGAATCGATGACTCTCTGCCGATTTTTGCCGGCGGCCTGGGAATTCTGGCAGGAGATATGCTCTTGGAGGCAAGTCAGCAACAAAAACCCTTTATCGGAATTGGTCTATTTTATCATCAGGCTTATCTCCAACAGTTTATTACCGAGTCAGGCGAACAAGTAGAAGGACGATATAAAATCGAGGTAGATCAAAGTCATCTTCAACCAGTCACTAATCAGGCAGGTAAACCGATTATTATTCTTGTGCCTTTGGGAAAAAGAATAATTCGAGTCAGAGCCTGGAAAAAATTAGTAGGTCAAACTCCCTTATACTTACTCGACACCCAGGTAAAGGGTAATTCGATCGATGACTACAATATTTGTAATCAATTATACACCGGAAACAAAGAACATCGATTTAAACAGGAAGTGGTGACGGGGGTTGGTGGGGTGAAACTATTGGAAGTCTTGAAAATTTCACCGGCTTACTTTCACCTAAACGAGGCTCATTGTGCCCTGGCGATAATTCAAGCCGTAATCCAAACCAGGGAAACAAATTCTCGGTTGTCATTTCCGGAGGCTTTAGAACAAACCAAAAAAAAGTCGCTATTAACCAATCACACGGTTATCACCGATGGTTATAATACCATCAGTAAAGACTTAGCCGCGGTTTACTTAAAACCATATGCCCAGGCGTTAAAAATAACGATTGATGACCTCTTGCGCTTAGGTAAAACCAAAGACCCCAGGGTATTTTCTTTAAATCAATTGGTTTTGTCATGTTCGGTTCGGATCAATGCAGTCAGCCAGTTGCATAGCCGAATTGCCAAAGGAATCTGGCCGGAATTTAGTTTTATTCCAATTACCAATGGTATTTTTCTACCGAGATGGTTAGGTAAACCGATGGCCAAGGTTTGGCCGCTAACCCAAAACAATCCCTGCTCTAAGGAAAAATTATGGCAAGCCCACCTCCAGCAGAAGCGAATCATGCTCAAGATGGTAAAACAACGGACGGGCATCCAAATGCAGGAAAAGATTTTGACCGTTACCTGGGCTAGGCGGTTAACCGATTACAAACGTCCCGGAGCAATCTTAAAAGACATCGGACACTTAGAGTTAATTTTAAATAATCCGGATCGACCGGTACAACTACTCATGGCGGGAAAGGTCCACCCCAACGACCAAAGAGGAAAACGGTTTATTAAAGATCTTAACCGGTTTTGCCGGGAGACAAAATATCGGCAGCGATTTCAGTTTATCCCTAACTATAATATTGCCGTCGCCCAAGCGTTAACCGGTGGTTCAGATATATGGCTGAATACTCCCCAAAGGGGATTGGAAGCCTGTGGGACCAGTGGCATGAAAGCCTGTCTTAACGGGGTCTTACAGATGACCACTAAAGACGGCTGGACCAACAGTGTCGAATGGGCTAAATTGGGTTGGACCTTGGATTCCGACCGGGTCTCCGAAGATATCTATCGCTTTCTTGAAGGTGGAGCGGCAAAAATGTATTATCAACGTAGCCAACTAGGTTTACCAATAGACTGGATCGATTACATGATCCGCTCCTCGGCATTAATCAGAAAAAATTATAGTACGGCGCAAATGTTGTATCAGTATGAAAAAGAATTATATCTCTAAAATTGTCGGGACTTCGGTTCCGCTTTCAGCTTTAACCACAAAGACGGAGCCGCAAAGGCCCGGCAGTTTTTCCGCCGGTTTAACTCTGATTGATTGGCTGGAGAAAACTCACCAAAAAGCCTGGCAATTATTGCCGCTGCATGAAACTCAATTAGAGCCCAACTCGGCTACCCAGCATGTCAGCTCTCCATATAAGAGCTACGGCATCGGTCTTGATCCCCGGTTTATATCCGAAACGCTGTCGAAACCGAATCAGACTGACTTGAACCAATTCTATAATTCCCAACAAGACTGGCTCAATGACTATGCGCTTTTCTGCGCTTTGCGTGATTTTTTTGGGGCGGATAATTGGACCGAATGGGAAACACCCTTAAGAACCAGGGATAAAGAAACACTGATAAAATGGCAAAAAAAACTGGCTCATCAGGTAGAAAAACACCGGCAAGAACAAGGACGGCTACATTATCAATACTCGCTCATCCGAAACCGGGCCAGGCAGCGGGAAATTCTTTTGGTCGGAGATCTGGCTTTCTACCTACCGGTCAATAGCCCCCTGGTATGGGTTAACCAGCACCTTTTCAATTTAACTCAGGTTTCTGGGTTACCTAATGGACCAAGGGCCCATTTTGGTCGGCAAATTTGGGGTCACCCCTTATATCTTTGGCAAAAAACTGAACGGCAAAAACAAATTATTGAGTTGTTTAAATTAAGGTTAACTTACCTAGCCGGATTATTTGACTGGGTCAGGCTGGACCACGCCAAGGGTTTCTATTTTTACGGGGCAATGAACCTAACTGATCCCGCTAAAGACAAGGTTAAAATCGGACCAGGGTCTAAAGCTCTGAAGCCAATCCTGGACCATTGCCGGAAAATTTCTCTTAAAATTTTTGCTGAAGACAGCGGAGACAAACTAAAAGGCTTAAGAAAAACGCTGACTGAATATAAAATTCCCGGAATTCGTATTTTTAGATACTCGCTGATGACCATAAAACAACCGGGAATCCATCCCCGTTATGCCAGGGTAGCCAAGTACCCCAAAAACTGTCTGGCCACCTCAACCACCCACGACACGGAAACCCTAATGGGCTATCTGAATAAATTAACAATGAAGCAGTGCCAACAATTAGCTTTACAGGTAAAAACAGAGGTTGGTCCCGACCGGCAAGTTTTTGCCCAAAGAATTCGTCAGGCAATTATTGATTCACCGGCTTTTATCAGTCTGATTCCAGTCCAAGACTGGCTGCTGACAACCGGCCGGATCAATGTCCCGGGAACCGAAACGGAAAGTAACGACCCCAATTGGCGTTACCAGCTAAAAATACCGGTAGAAGAATTGCCGATAAAGCCGATTTTGACAGCCATGACTTGACTTTAGCTGGGTTTGTGATACATTATAGGTTGTCCTCCGCGCAGAATAAGCAGGAGGATTTTTTTATGGTTAAAAGACTGTTACTGGAATTGGTTATGATCCCTTATCAGCTTTACCGCCTGATCGTTCCGGCGCCTCGTCCGGGCCGTCCGGGCAGCCATCCAATTTCCAAGTTTTTCCGTCGGACCTTTGAACACAAACGGACCCGCAAGGCGATTAGTGCCGCCCTGACTCTGTTAGTCATGGGTTTAGGCCAGATGAGCAATCTTATGGCCAGAACCACCCAAGCAACCGAGGTAGCCCTGATAAGCCAGCCGGAAAACCGGTTAATTACCCAAACCACCCTCGAGAAACCCCTGGACGGCCGCCTGGCTCAAGGTTTTCACGGTTTTCACCGGGGGATTGATATTCTTGATCCGGTCGGCACCCCGATTGAACCGATTGCCGACGGGGTCGTCACCGAAGTCAGTTTGGGCCGCCTGGGCTGGGGCAACACCGTCGTCGTTGACCAC
>PCSQ01000024.1:0-162 GCA_002772455.1 Candidatus Beckwithbacteria bacterium CG23_combo_of_CG06-09_8_20_14_all_47_9
TGCTCTATCCAATTGAGCTACCAGGTCAATAATTATCAACTTCTATTATACATTACGTTTGTCATTCCCGCGAAGGCGGGAATCCAGGGAGAAGTTTGCGAAGAGTAATGGAGCCCTCCAACGTTCATGTTCGGCTCGTCTACGTCCACGCTGCCGAATATT
>PCSQ01000024.1:197-2915 GCA_002772455.1 Candidatus Beckwithbacteria bacterium CG23_combo_of_CG06-09_8_20_14_all_47_9
GTTCAGTAAGAGATTCTAGAGCCTGGACGCGGATTTGGACCGCGTCAGGTTAAAAACGAGTACTGCCAAAAATAATGTCTACTCCAGTTCCAGAAACTCCGATTCCAACATCAGACCAATCGGAATCCAGTTGATTATTGTCGTGTGGTGCATCAGAAGCAAAAACCCATTCAATAACATGTGTACCGGTCATAAGATAGCCAATTGATCCATTTTCACCAATTCCTCGGAACCCCAATTTTCTTCTATTATCATCATTACCAATATAATTCTTAAAACCAGCATGGTCATCTAATCCGTTCGCCTTATAAAAATTTGCCCTTTCCAAAGCAAATGATGCCAAATTTCCATCCCAGTTTAAACCACGCACGCCTTTCTTTGAACGGTATACATTTAGTGCATCAAATATTTCCTGTGCTGTGGCCATCGTAGAGTCATTATTAACTCTCATTGCCCATCCGTGTTCTGTCCCCTCTACTCTCTCTGGTACTCCCCATTTCGCATTATTAGAAACGTTCTGGGTTGATTGGGTGATTGGAGCAATGATGGGCATTAATCGTATCATGCTCAACCAATATTCCCTTGTTTGATAGCTATATATCTCACTCAGTTTATTTCTTGTTGGAAGATCCGCTATACCGCTTTGATCAAGCCCGTGTTTTTTCTGAAACTTCAACGCTCCTTGTCTTGTCACTTCACCAAAATAACCGCTTGCTGGTCCACGGTACACCTCAGTGTCTTGATAAAGAAGAGTTTGCAATACAACCACATCATCTCCAGTTGAACCCAGCTTAACCTCATCTATTACCAACCGTTCTTTTATCAAGGGCACGGCGGAGGTATAACTTGGAGTTTTAAACTTTACATACTTGTTATAGTTTATGGTAAGAAGCCCAACTACCAATGTCACACCTCCAATAAGAGTCCCTAAAAATGTAAAGGCCGTCATTATTGATCCTCTCCAATTAGGCAGTTTTGATTTAATTCTTTTCTCCAGTCTTAAATTAAAAATAGCCCATGCATATATACCCAACAAAATATCTGCAAGGAGAATTATAAACTCAAAAGTACTCCACTCAGGAAGCGCAGCATTCACCATAAAAGGAAGAACAATCATTGTAAGAATCCACAACAAGAAGTATTTCACGTTATTATTATACTATATCAAACCGCATCAGGCTTTGTTTTTCTCATCAATCTCATCCCACATTGCCTGTAACCCCTCACCAGTAAACTCACTTCCACAGTGTGTACAGAACCAACGATTAGGCTTTGATCTATCGCGGTCAATGTCATGTTTTTCTCCTCTTTTTTCACCAACGGGACAAGGTACGCATACTGTATCTGGTGTTATTTTTACCATATAATCACCTCCTCTCAGGGATAAGTTTAGCAGATATAACAAATATGCATTGACAGTATGGGGATTGAGAACGTATTTGACTTTTGGAAATTATTTATGTAACATGAGTGTTACATTACAAGTTTACTTTGTAAATGACATGTTTAAAGATGAATTCCATTTATATACTGCAGTTGAAGCTGAAAATAAATTTGGATCTAAATTCTTCTACCGACAAAAAATATATCGTCTTGCTGAAAGGAAGGTAATACCATCATTTATAAAAAATAAAGATCAATGCTTCATTGGCTCTGATATTCTTAAAGGTTTTATTAAGGAGCTTGAACTAAAAATTGAGGGAAGATTCCCGATGTTAGAAATATCAAAAATTCAAGTTTTTTTTGATCTTGTGAATGGCAAAAGAGTTGTAGTGGATGGATTATTTGGAAAAAGTATTTCCATTAATACTGATTTAGAAACGGAAGAAGACCTTCTACTCAAATTAAAAACCATTATTGATTGGATGGAGAGCAATACAAAACCTATTAGGGTCGAGGAGATCGATCAGAGTTTGACTCAAGAGGAAACACCCATTCACGAACCTCAAATAATGGAAGAGACAAGTAAAAAAGTAACGAAAATCCCCATTGAAGTATTACCAGAAGAGATTTTTTGGGTTAAAATTGATACTGGTGTAATTGAAAATATTGAAGTAAAAAGTTATATTCTCATAAGTCTGCCATCCGTGGCTCAATTTATTGGAATCAGAACGGATAGTTTTTTAGAATGGATAACCGCTTCAACCTTTAGAGCATATATTTTAAGCGCTCATTACAAGCAATTTCAAGATACAGGAAAACACGTACCTTGGAAAAAGGGCGTTGTAAAAGGCTTTACTTCATTTGTACCATTTGAACTATTACCCGAGATTATTATTGCTTTTAAACAAAGCGGCCGCAATATTTCATATCCTGAAAAAGCGGATATACTATATAAACTCGCCACTTCAACACTAACTGCAGTTGGTTTAGCAATTAGTGGCAATAAAGATAAAGCAGCTCAGGTATTGGCGCAAGTGGGCAAGGGATTAGGATTGAGTGTCGCTGACCAAATCATTGGTATTTTTAAGCAGTATGAATCAAGAGACTTTCAAATACAAACAAATAAGGAATTCTTTAGTAAGGTTAAGGATATGGGCCTAGATTATGCTGTAGCGGCTGGCACAATGACATTAGGAATTACTGGAAAAAGAGTATATCACTGGATGACCTTAGGTAAGGTTCGCAAATTACCATCAAAGCTCAGAACATCAAGTAGAGAAATCATGAGACAAATTTCTCCATCAGACGGCGTTGGTATGACTTTTGGAGAAAAGC
>PCSQ01000024.1:2968-3442 GCA_002772455.1 Candidatus Beckwithbacteria bacterium CG23_combo_of_CG06-09_8_20_14_all_47_9
AAGGAATTTTATGAAAGGCTCAAAAAAGTAGGTTTATTAGATAATGAAGAAAAATAATATGCTGAGCCTGGACGCGGATTTGGACCGCGGACCTGCTGTTTACAAAACAGCTGCTCTACCGCTGAGCTATCCAGGCACTTTGATTCGCCCTAACCTATGGAGGGCTCACTCAGTGTAAACTTGTCGCACTAGCTTGCCCTGAGCGAGCGCAAGCGAGTCGAATGGGTGTCGGGGAGAGGACTTGAACCTCCAATCCCTTGCGGGAACTACCTCCTCAAGGTAGCGCGTCTACCAATTTCGCCACCCCGACTAAAAAAGTCAAAAGCTGAAAGTCAAAAGTTCAAAGCTTAAAATTTCGAACCAAATACAGTTTGTAAACTCCCTCTTTCATCTTTTTGCTTTTAACTTTTAGCTAATTATTATAACAGAAAAAGTGCCGGGAGAGGGAGTCGGACCCTCATGACCTTGCGGTCG
>PCSQ01000018.1 GCA_002772455.1 Candidatus Beckwithbacteria bacterium CG23_combo_of_CG06-09_8_20_14_all_47_9
GGTTTGTTTAAAATTATCACCCAATATCCCCTTAAGGCAGGAAACAACCACTTTAGCCCATACTTTTGTCGATTTATGGAGCCTGACCGACTGGATGGCCAAGGATTTTATTAAGCGGATCGAGAAGGAGATCGATGATTTATTATCGTGATAGTGTGACAGAGGCCAGTTGGCGGCTACTTAAGGAATTGAAGCGGCAGTTTAATTTTTGCCTGATTGGCGGTTGGGCGGTGTGGCTGTATACCCATCAGTTAAAATCCAAAGACATTGATATCGTGATTAAACCGGACGAATTGAGCCGGATTAGGAAAAAGTATGAGTTGTTTAAAAACGACCGTCTGAAAAAATACGAATTTCGGAAAGGCGAGGTCCAGATAGATGTTTACCCGGCTTACTATGCGGATTTGGGTATCAAAGCGGAAGAAATTTTGTCTAACAGCCGGATTGTTGAGGGATTTTTAGTGCCGGTGCCGGAAGTGCTATTTATTTTGAAATTGAGCGCGTGGTTGGAGCGGAAGCACAGCGCTAAAGGCAGGAAAGACCTAGTTGATTTGATTAGTTTGTTACAAATTATTGACGGGAAAGAGGTTAAATTAAACCACCCGGGAATTAAAAATCTGACTCAAGAATTACAGGCGATAGCGGCAGTGCCGGAATTAAACTTAAATCGGCACCAATGGTCCAGAGCCAAAAAACGTCTTTTACTTTTTCTGAATGCCCGGCAGTTCGGTTTTTGGAGATTTGCGGGTGCTGTCCGCGGAAAGAATGAGGGATTTTTTTGCTGGCCTCGCCGATGATTTCCAGCCGTCGTAAAACCGAATCCTGGGTTTGCGTGTCTTCAAAAAATTCAGATTTAGTCATGTTAGTAGTATAACATGAAGAGAGGTTTACTTTTCCGTGATTCCCAGTAGCCACAAAACGGCTTGTTTTTTATAACGGCGGTCGCCGCGGGAGTTAATGCGAATCGCCGGCAGTTTGCCGCGCTTGCCCCAGCGTTTAATGGTCAGGGGGGAGACGCGCAATAACTGGGCGACTTCCCGGACAGTCAGCAAATCCGGCATTGAATCTAATGAGATCACAGGTTTAGCGTTTGATATACTTTGATCAGTCATGACGCAGTATATCAAACGGCTTAATAACCTGTCAAGCTACTTGAGTTCGACTTGAGCACCGGCGGCTTCGAGTTTTTTCTTAGCCTCTTCGGCCACTTCTTTCTTGTAAGTGCCGACTTCTTTGGGGGCGGCTTCAGCCAAGTCTTTGGCTTCTTTTAAGCCTAATTCCTGATTGATTTCTCGCAAAGCTTTAATTACGCCGATTTTGTTGGCGCCGCAAGCGGTCAGCATTACCTGGTACTCGCTCTTTTCTTCCTTTGCCTCGCCGGAGCCGGCGGCGGAGGCGGGAGCGGCTGCTACTACTGTAGGCGCAGCGGCGCTAACGCCGAATTTATCTTCTAGCGCTTTAACCAGTTCAGCCAGTTCCAAAACCGTGAGTTTTTCGACGGCCTCAATGATTTTGGTTAAATTGGGGGAAAGTTTATCTGTCATGTTCTTTCACCGCCCCTCGTCCGCCTATGGCGGATAAAACGTAAACTAATTTTCTTAAATTTCCCTGCAAAACATTGACGAAACCGGAGATTGGCGCTTGGAGTGTCCCAATTGTTTTAGTTAATAGTTCGATTTTGGTGGGTAAATTGGCCAAGGTTTCCACCTGGTCTTTGGCTAACGGTTCTTTGGCTAAAAACCCGGCTTTAATCTTGGGCAGTTCGTGGGCTTTGGCAAACTCGGCCAAGGCTTTGATCGGAGCAATTTCGTCGCCGTAAGCCAGCAGGGTAATGGTGGGCCCGGGTAAAATCTCTTTCACTCCCAAGGCCAGTTTCAAGAGAGTGTTTTTGACGACAATCAGCTCGCCGCCGGCCAACTTGACCGCTTGCCGCAGTTCCCGCTGTAAATTGACGGATAAACCGGAAGCATCGGCAAAAACAAGGGACTTGGCGTTTTTAAGTTTGGTTTTAAGAAGATTGACGGTGGCAACGTTTTTTTTGCTCGGCATATTTACCTCGGTAGGACTTGGTTTTGTGCCTACTGTCTTTAGTAATAGGGTATTCTATAATTAATTTATGGATAATGTCAATAGAATATTGGCGGTAGATAAGCCGGTGGGGTGGACCAGCCATGACGTGGTGTCCAAAATCAGGGGGGAGCTCGGGAGGAAAACCAAAGTGGGCCATGGTGGCACCCTGGATCCGTTTGCCACCGGGTTGTTGCTGATTTTAATCGGTAAAGCGGTGAAGCGATTTGACGAAATCAGAACTTGGGAGAAAGAATACATGATGACGGTCAAGCTGGGGGAGGCGACCGATACCGGCGACCCGACCGGTAAAATCGTAACTACTTCAAGTTCGGAACCTGAAGTGTCGCAAAATGAAGTTGAGAGAGTTTTGGCAAGTTTTGTTCCCGGTTATGAACAGACCGTGCCGATTTATTCGGCGGTCAAGATCGGCGGACGGCGCGCTTATAAATTGGCCCGCGCCGGGAAAGAGTTTATTCAGCCAAAGCGCTTCGTCAAAATCAAAGAAATTGAGCTAATCAACCTGCAGGGTCCAACCCTGCAGGTTAAAGTGGTTTGCGGTTCGGGGACGTATATGCGGCAGTTGGCGGTGGATATTGGGGAAAAGCTGGGCTGGCCGGCGCATTGCGCCGCTTTGCGGCGAACGCGGTTGGGCACCTACAAGGTTAAACCTTGTAGATCGAGTTTAAGGCTCGGGCTCATGGAGGAACAGATAAAAGCGGCGGAAATATTTTTTGGCTGGACGCTTTTGATGGCCGCGGTTAAATTATCAACCAGTTGTTCGTCTTTAAACGAGAGTTTTCCAATAATCAGGTGCATTAGGGGGGCTTTGGGTTCGGATTTGTAGTGGATTAGGCCGCCGCAAAACTTTTTGGCGGCCGTTTCCGGGTCGGCGGCAATGGTGTTGTTTTTGGGGTTGGGCATCAGGCCCTTGGGGCCTAAAATCTTGGCATACTTGGCCAGTTTGGGCATCATCATTGGTGCAGCGATTAAAATGTCAAAATCGATTTTATTATCGTTGAGTTTAACCAAAGTTTTCTCGGAAGCGATTTCGACCTTGACGGTTTTACCGGTGCCGTGGGGGAGCTGGAGTTCGCCGCCGACTTTATCCACGAGCAGGTTCAGATGGAGTTCAACCGACGGGTCAAATTTGACCCGGGAAATTGCCTTTAATAATTTAACCGCTTCATCAATAGGGTAGGTCTCGTTGGTTAATTTGGCCTTGGCTTCCAAATAGCGTTTCGAGCGGCCGTGCCTAATCCGCTTATGAATTTCAGCCTTCAAGGTCGGACCTTGAATTGGCTTAGGCTCGGGTTCTTGAGGTTTTTTAACCTTGAAACTAATTTTTTGGCTCCTAACGCCGGTGGCCTTGAGTTCGGCGGTTTCGCCTTGGGACAGATCGACGAGGGCGACTTTTTTCTTGCCCATTAGGCTACCTTAATTCCCATTGACCGGGCCGTGCCGGCGATGATTTTCTTGGCCGTTTCCAGGTCATTGGCGTTAAGGTCTTCCATTTTTTCCCGGGCGATTTTAGCCAGTTGGGCCTGGGTAATCGTGGCGGCGGTTTCCCGGCCTGGGGTTTTGGATCCGTGTTCGATTTTTAACTCTTTTTTAATGAATTCGGATACCGGCGGTTTCTTCAGTATAAAAGTAAACGAGCGGTCTTCAAAAATGGTGATGACCGCGGGGATAACGCCCTGCATTGCCTTGGTTTTTTCGTTGTACTGCTTGCAAAACTCCATGATGGCAATGCCATGCTGGCCCAAAGCGGGGCCGATGGGAGGAGCGGGATTAGCCTTGCCGGCGGGAAGATTTAATTTGAGGATAACTTTTACTTTTTTTGCCATATGGGAGTATATCACAACCTAATCTTCAGCGGCAACCCCGACCTTTTTGGCAATTTTATTGAACATATTGAGAATTCGGTCATATTGGTGCCAATGAAAGACTTCTTTTTCGCGATGCTTGGCTATTTCGATCATGACCGGATCAATTTGTTGCTGCCAACATTGTTTTAATTTTTTTAGATCTGATTTGGTGGTAAAGCCATTGGTGCCGGTCATGATTTCATTATATTTTTTGTACTTGCAGGAAGTCCAGTTCTACCGGGGTTTCGCGGCCGAAGATCGAGACCAAGACTTTAACTTTGCCTTTGGCGTCGTCGATCGAGTCGACCGAACCCAAGAAATCGGCAAACGGGCCTTCGATGATTTTGACCGCTTCGCCGATGCTAAAGCTGGCTTTGTATTTGGGCGCTTCCATGGTCATGAATTTCATGATGTTATCGATCTCTGATTTAGGCAGCGGTGTGGGTTTGTTGCCGACGCCGACAAAGCCGGTAACGCCTTGGGTGGTGCGCACCGCCAACCAGGAATCGTCGGTCAAAATTAGTTTAACCAGCATGTAACCGGGAAAAAGTTTTTCTTTGATCTGGTGTTTTTCGCCTTTTTTGATCTGGATTTTATTTTGGGTGGGGACGAGTATTTCCAAGATATAATCAGTGAGATTCATGGATTTGGCCCGTTGGTCGAGGGCGGCGGCAACTTTGTGTTCGTGGCCGGAATAAGTGTGGACCACGTACCAATTGCCCGGTTTTTTGGGCTCGGGGTTAATGATCAAATGATTTTCCTGGTTTTGATCAACCGTAATGTCGTCCATATATTAGATGATTAAAGCAAGTAATTTAGTAAAGATAAAGTCCAGCCCGCCCATAAGCAGTCCGGCAATCACCGAAACGACGATCACTATCAGTGTCAGGCGGACCACTTGTTCTTTGGCCGGCCAGACGACTTTCTTGAGTTCGCTGATCGCTTCGTGCAAGAAACGGATTGGTTTGGATTGTAACATGGCAAAGTCTATTATGCCACAAATTGTGTTATACTTAAAACTCCATGATGGCGAAGATTACCAAAGCGGTTATTCCCGCGGCCGGATTCGGCACCAGATTTTTACCCCAAACTAAAGCCATTCCCAAAGAAATGCTGCCGATTGTGGACAAGCCGGTAATCCAGTATGTGGTTGAAGAGCTGGTCAATGCCGGCATTAAAGACATTATTTTAGTGACCGGTTACCACAAGCGGACGATCGAAGACCATTTTGACTCTCCCAGTAAAGACCTGGTGGAAAACCTGGAACTGGGCGGGGCAAAAAAACAGCCGCTATTGGAAGCGGTCAAAGACATTTCCGAAATGGCCAACTTTATTTACGTGCGCCAAAAAGGGCCTTACGGTAACGGCACGCCGCTTTTGAACGTCAAAGACTTAATCGGCAACGAACCGTTTATTTACACCTGGAGCGATGACTTTATTGTGGCCAAACCCTCGCGGTTTAAACAGCTGATCAGCGTTTACGAGGAATTCGGCTGCAGCGTTTTGGCCGGCATCCGGGCCAGGCGCGACGAAGATTATAATCGTTACGGCTTTGCCGGCGGGAAAGAAATTAAGCCGGGATTGATGGCCATCAACCAGTTGATCGAAAAGCCGGGAAAAGCTAAAGCGCCGTCGGACTTGGCCACAGTTTCCGGGTTTTTATTCACCCCGGAAATTTTCGGCTATTTGGAAAAATCATTAACCCAGCTTAAGCCCGGGCAGGAATTGTGGTACAACGACGCCATTAAATTAATGCTGGCTGACGGGAAGAAAGTCATGGTCAGGGAAATCGCCAACGGCAAGTATTACGACACCGGCAATAAATTGGATTATTTAAAAACCGTGGTCGAATTTGCCCTGAAACGAGAAGATATCGGCGCGGAGTTTAAACGGTATTTACAGCATGAACTTAAACTCACTGATTGATCATACGTTGTTAAAACCCACGACAACCCAAACGGAAATTTTGCAGTTGTGTGACGAAACCAAAAAATATAAGTTTTGGAGCGTGTGCGTTAATCCGGTCTGGGTAAAATTAGCCAAAGAGCAGGGGGTGAAGGTTTGCAGTGTGATTGGTTTTCCGCTGGGGGCAAATACTTTAGCGGTTAAAGTAGCCGAAGCCCGGCAGGCAATTAAAGACGGAGCCGAAGAATTAGATGTGGTGATTACTAAACCGGCAGAAATAAAAAAAACCGTCGCGGCGGTTTTGCCTGTTGCCAATAATAAAATAATCAAAGTAATTATTGAAACCTGCTATTTAACTAATCAGGAAAAAATTCTGGCGGCTAAATTAGTGAAACAGAGTGGGGCGGATTTTGTCAAGACGAGTACGGGATTCGGACCCGGCGGAGCCACGGTTGCCGACGTTAAATTATTACGAAAAGTGGTTGGTCCGGATTTCGGCGTTAAAGCCTCCGGCGGGATTAAAACCAAAGAGCAGGCGATGGACTTAGTTGCCGCCGGCGCCAATCGCTTGGGGACCAGTAGCGGCGTTGATATATGCCGGTAGCTAATTTGTTCGGCACTTCGGGAATAAGGGGCTTGATCGGTAAAGAGATTGACGAAAAATTTAGTTTTAAAATAGGCTTGGCTTTGGGAAAGTATCTGGGGAAGGGTCGGGCCCTAGTCGCCCGCGATCCAAGGCCGGGGGCTAAAGAAATAACCCAAGCGTTAATTAAGGGACTGCAAAAAGCCGGGGCTGAAGTTGACGATGCCGGGATTTTAGCCACGCCGGAGCTGACCTGGTATCAGGTTAAGCGCGGTTATGATTTAGGCGTTTCGGTGACCGGTTCGCATTTACCCTGGAACATGATCGGAATTATTCCCACTTTGGCTGACGGAGCCGGTATTTCCGGCGAAGTTGGCCGCCAAATAACAAGGATCTATGAATCATTCTGACTATATCCGGGTTTTATTAACAACCGTTGATGCGGCGGCGATTAAACGGCGGCATTTTAAGATTCTTTTCGATCCGGTTAACGGTTCGGCGATTGAAGCCGGCCGGCAGTTATTTTCTAAGCTGGGCCGGCTGGTAATGATTAATGACTGCCTCGGCCAGAGGCCGGCTCGCGCGTCCGAACCGCGGCGGGAAACTTTAATTGAAACGGCTAAACAGGTAGTTAAAAATCACTGCGATTTGGGCATGGCCACCGACGTCGATGCCGATCGGGTCTTGTTTATCGACGAAACCGGGGTGGTTTTGTCGGAAGATTTGACGGCGGTGATTTTAGCTCACGGCAAAAAAACTTTAGTCACGCCGGTTAATTCATCCGGGATATTTACCGCCGAAGCGAAAAAATGGGGGGGCAAAGTGATTGAATGCCCGGTCGGCCCGCCGGAAATTATTCAGGCGATTAAAACCCACCGGGCCGACTTTGCCTACGAAGAATCGGGGAAGTATTTCTTCCCGCCGGAATTTTTGTGGGCCGATGGTTTGTTGGCGGGAGTCAAAATACTTGAAGCGATGACAGCCAGGCAGCAGATTTTAAGCCGGATCCGCAAGGATTATCCGGAATTTTTTCAGGTGAAACTGGCAGTTGACTGTTCGTGGTCAAAGATGCCGTCAAAGTGGGTTGGGTTTGGTGAAAAGAGGATTTTTGGCGATAGTTTTATGTTTATCCGGGCATCGGGCACCGAGCCGCTGATCCGGATTTTCGGCGATTCACCCAGTAAAAAACAGGCCCAAGAATTGGCCGAAGCCGGCAAAAAAGAAGTCAAGGCAGAATGCGGCCAGTAGGGGCGCATTTATCGATTGCCGGCGGGCTGGAAAAGGCGGCGGAGCGGCTGGTAAAAATGGGCGGCAACTGTCTGCAGGTATTTTCTGCCAGTCCGAAAAGCTGGGAATTGCCGACGATTAATGGCCGGTTGTCTGCGGCTGTCCGGCCGGCGTTTATCCACGCTAAATATCTGATCAATTTAGCGTCGGACAAGCCAGATTTGTTGGCAAAATCAATCGCCAGCCTAAAATATGACTTGCAAGTTGCCGATTTGATTGGGGCCAAAGGCGTCATTGTCCATCTTGGCAGTCATTTGGGCCGGGGATTTAAGGCTGTTTTTCAGCAGGTAACCGAATCAATTGAGATCATACTAAAGAATAGTAATACCAACTCATTACTAATCATTGAAAATAGTGCCGGACAGCAGGGTAAATTATGTTCTCTAATTACTGAAATTAAGTTGATATTTGATGCCGTTAATAGTAGTCGGTTGGCCTGGTGCCTGGATACTTGTCACGCCTTCAATGCCGGCTATTCGATCGGGTCGGCTTCGGGAAATGGCTCGATACAGAATGATATAGTTAACGAGACTGCAAGGACGGACCTTGTAGGCCGGTTAGCCTGTCTGCATGTTAACGATTCCCGCGATGATTTTGCCTCGGGCCATGACCGCCACGCCAATCTTGGCGAAGGTAAAATCGGTTTAAAAAATCTAGCCGAATATGTCAATCACCCCCAGTTAAAACATCTACCCCTGATCATCGAAACTCCCGGGTTTGATAAATCCGGACCGGATAAAAAGAACTTGGATATTTTAAAATCGCTATGCGTTTAATTGCCGGGTTGACAGTGGGGTTAATTTTAGGTTTTTCAGTTTGGTATTTTTGGCCGAAAGAGAAAAAAGTATTTTTATCACCCGAGGGGAAGTGGACTTTTGAAAGTAAACCATTCGAGAAGTATAGTTTTCCTAAACTTCGGGAGCGGGTTTTTATTCCGGACGGCATTTGGGTGGAAGGTAGCATGTTTTACTATTGGGTTGAGGGCAAAAAAGTCAGCGGCCAAATCTTAAAACCAGTAGGTTCGGTTCCTACGAATGGCTGGCCGGTGATCATCATGCTTCGGGGCTATGTTGACCGGGAAATATATCAGCCCGGAGTGGGGACGCGCCGGGCGGCCGAAATGTTTAGCCAAAACGGCTATCTGACTCTGGCACCGGACTTTTTGGGTTACGGCGGGTCTGATCAGTCTTTCCCTAATAATTTGGAAGACCGGTTTTTCCACCCCATCGAAGTTTTACAGTTAATCGCCTCGTTAAAAAATCTTGATATGGCTAATCCGAATCAAGTGGCGCTTTGGGGGCATTCCAACGGTGGTCAGATTGCCCTATCGGTTTTGGAAATTTCCGGCAAAGATTTCCCGACCAGTTTGTGGGCGCCGGTGTCTAAACCGTTTCCTTACTCGATTTTGTATTACACCGACGAGGCTGATGATAATGGTAAAGCCTTGCGCCGGGTGGTGGCCGGGTTTGAGGCGCTTTACGACAGCGACGAATTTTCGATTCAGAATTATTATGATTGGATCAGCGCCCCGGTACAGGTCCACCAGGGAACCGCCGACGAGGCCGTGCCGCTCAAATGGTCGCAGGCGCTGGAGAAATCCTTAAAAGATAAAGATAAAAATGTTAAGTTATATATTTATCCCGGTGCCGACCACAACTTGCTCGGCGGCTGGGAGGCGGCGGTAGAAAGGAGCCTCGAATGGTTCAAGCAAAAATAAAACATAAATTGCTGGAGTTATTTTCTGAAGACGGCGAACGGCTTTATCGTTATTGGTGCCAACGGTTGGCGGCGACCGGGGCGATCGGCAATGTGACTGACCGCTTGCCGGAAAAGTTGAATACTATGGTGGTCTATCCGGGTACTTTTGGCGATTTTCATGGTTTAATCAGGGTTTTACCGCGATTGAGAGATTTAGGCGTTAATCAAATCCATATTTTGCCTTTTTATGAGGCTACCGGCGACGATGGTTTTGAAGTAGTTAACCGTACTTTGGCAGTGCCGTTAAGAGTTGCCGATGAGTGGGGTGGAATTTCGATGTTTAAAAAGTTGGTAAAACGGGCAAAAAACTTGAAGATGAGTTTAATGGCCGATGCGGTGTTGAATCACATTTCCAGCCATTCGCCGGTTTTGAAACAGGTTGGCTTGGAAAAACTGACTCGGAGTTGGCTAAAAAATAAGATACCGTTTAAATTTTTGCGTTTGGAATCCGGCGCGGCCGGCGGGGTTGAGGCAATTTACCGTTTTAACGGCCGAAAGGTGAGACGGATAGTGATTTTCCCAGAGCAGGCTGATCCTAAACAGCCTCATTTGGTGTTAATTGGTCGGAGGCTGGTGTGGCATACGTTTTATCCCAACCAGCTGGACCTTGACCTGAATCAACCGGAAGCGTTCAAACTGGCAATGAATACAATTCTACAGATTGCCGATTTACTTGAAGGCCGGGGAACAATCCGTTTGGATGCGATTCCGTTTGTGGGAAAAGTTATCAATCGGGAAAAGTTTGAGTTTATTTCCGGAACCAGAGAAAAACCATTGATTGTTTTGTTGAGGTTGATGTTGGCAGTTAAGGCGCCGCAAATGACCATGATTGCCGAGGCCGCCCGGCCGTTAACTAAAATGAGTCAATATGTTAAGCTCGTCGGCGGCAATTATGATTTTTTAAGTTTTCCCCGCTTCATTGCGGCAATCGCCTCGGAAAATGCCGCCCGTTTAATTGACGCAGTTAATCTTTCAATTCAAACTATAGGTTTGAATGTATTAGAGAATTTAGCCTTTACGGTTCAGACACATGATGACATTCCTCTAGCCGAGCTTGGAAGTTTTGACTTAAGCCGTGAAGTTTGGGTGAGCTTAAAAAAGCTGGGAGCGTTGCCTTTTGGGACCAAAGAGGCGAACAGCATACCCAAGGGGGCGGTTATCCGGCTGATGGATGTTTGCGGCGGCAATCCGGATAAACTGGCGGTAGCATTTTTTCTGGCTGCCATGATGCCCCACCGGCGATTATTGTGGCTTTATGGAACCGAAGTTGGGCTATGCGGCTCGCCGGAAAATTATCAAGCCGATTCGGTTTTGGCCAAAGCCGTCGGAAGAAAATCGGACGCGCGCAGTTTCATCCGCCAGCCGTTGGCAGTAAAAGATTATTTAAAAAAACTGGATGGGGCGGCGGCTGGGAAGATTGGCGCCATTCTCAAGTTAAGGTTAAACCAACTGCCAGATAAATTCGATTCGTGGTCAGCCGCAGTGGTTGGCAGCGTGGTCAAGATTGCTTTTTCCGGCAGGAAAAATAAACAAAAAATTTCCGGGCAAGCCATGGTAAACTTACATCTGCCTTACAACTATGAAATCAAAAATAATAATTTTGGGAGTTAGCGGCGGGATCGCGGCGGTAAAAGCGCCGGAGCTGATGCGGCTGTTAACTAAAAAGGGGTTTCAAGTAGAATGCGTTTTAACCCGGAGTGCCGTCAATTTTGTTAAACTGCCGGGAGTTAAAGTTTACGTCGATTTGTTTGAGTCGGGTTTTAATGCCAAAAAAGTTTTGGTTCAACGTCAAGTTGAGCACATTGCTCTGGCAGATAAGGCTGATTTAATTTTAATCGCGCCGGCGACTGCCAATTTAATGGCCAAGTTGGCGCACGGGATTGCCGATGACTACTTGACGACACTGATTTTAGCCACGAAAGCGCCGGTGATTATTTGCCCGGCCATGAATGTTAACATGTGGAATCACCCGGCGGTCAAAGAGAATTTGGCCAAGGTTAAACAGCTAGGTTATGAAATTATTAATCCGGTTGCCGGCAGGCTGGCTTGCAGCTATGAGGGTTTGGGTCGTCTGGAGGAGCTGAATAAAATTGTTAAGACGGTTGTTGAGAGATTAAAAGTAAAAGACAGCTTAAAAGGCAAAAAAATTCTGGTTACTGCCGGTCCGACCCGCGAACCGATCGATAGCGTCCGCTTTATTACTAACGCTAGTTCCGGCAAAATGGGGACAGCAATCGCCGAAGCGGCTAAAAAGCGTGGGGCCGAAGTCCGGTTATTAATGGGCCAAACAGACTTTGTTACCGGTCAGGACTTACTGGCTTTGGTAAAAAAAACCACACCGGATTATGACATTATTTTTCATACAGCCGCCGTGGGTGATTTTGGGGTGCAAACCCGGCCAGGCAAGCTGTCCAGCCGCCGGCCGGTAAATTTAAGGCTGGAAACACAGGTAAAAATTTTAGAGCAGATAAAAAAGTTTAACCCAAAAATTAGAGTGATCGGTTTTAAAGCCGAGTACGGCCTGCCGGGAAAGTTAACAGTCCAGTTTGGTGCCGACGCCACTATTTATAACGATGTTTCCCGAAAAGATATTGGTTTTGCCAGCGACGACAATGAAGTGATTTTAGTGATGCCGGGTAGAAAGATCAAAATTAAGAAAACGTCGAAAACAATCGTTGCAGGGAAACTTTTAGATTTTCTGGTCCGGCACTATCGTTGGAAATTTCTCGGTGGGGAATTTTAGGGACATCAAAGAGCGAGTCCATTTTCTTGACGTAAGCCTCATCCCAGGGGTAATCAGCCCGCTCCCGGCGCCTTTGGTAGCGTAAATCGGTTTTAGTTTTAACTAAAATAAATTTGGCTTGGGGTAATCGTTTTAACAGTCTTTGCCGATACTTGTTTTTAATAAAAGTCTGGGTGACCGCTAAATTTTTATGTTTGGCCGCCAGTTTGGCCGTGGAATTAATCAGCCGGGTGATAAACTTTTGCCGCATCCGGTCGGTAATGACCCGCATCGAATGTAATGCCAGTTTCATTTCTTCGGTTAAATCACTATCGCCGTCGTAAAAATAATAGCCAAACTCTTTTTCCAGCAATTTGCCAATATAAGTTTTTCCCGCACCGGTGGGGCCGAAAAGGATAAGAAGCGGCATAGAGAAATTATAGCAGGGGCTGGTGAACTATGTCAGGACTTGGTTTAGGGATAACATAAATGGTTTTGAGTTGAATCCGGTTTATCCAAAACTGCCATGGGTTTGATTTTTTAATGTGCAAAATACTTAAAAACAGCCATTACCGGCGGGTATTTTTGGGCTATCAGACTTCA
>PCSQ01000087.1:0-191 GCA_002772455.1 Candidatus Beckwithbacteria bacterium CG23_combo_of_CG06-09_8_20_14_all_47_9
ACGAAGACGTAATTATCTTAACCTCAAAATCTTTTTTTGCCAGCCGGCTGATGTAATACGTCCGGGTTTCCACGCCGCCGGTAAAAATCAACTTGTCGTCCCGGGGATAAAATTCGGTCAAAAACAGCAGTTTCATTTTTTCAGAGCCAGCTTGCGCACCAGCTCGGTCAGATCATGCCGCAGATTTTCCA
>PCSQ01000087.1:224-3504 GCA_002772455.1 Candidatus Beckwithbacteria bacterium CG23_combo_of_CG06-09_8_20_14_all_47_9
TCAACAAAATCGAAGCGTAAACCACCACGTCGCTCCCCCGGTTAATCCCCAGTTTATCGGCTGCCAGTGACGTCAATTCCGGCCGGATTACGCCGATCAAGGCCAAAATAAACAAACCTGACCAAAAAATAAAATTATTCAGGGCCAAGGTCCCGTCTTTCAGCCGCAGCAGTACCCGGGAAACAGCAAACAATAAAAAGGCTCCGAAAACAATTTGTACCGGCAAGAAATTATTTATCATACTGCTATCTTAATAATCTTAAGACTAACCTAAAGATTATAGCAAATATATTGCCCGGCTGAACCCCTTTCCGCATCGAATAAGGCGTGTAAATCACTTTGATCGGCACTTCTTCAAGCCGCAGACGGTGGCGTTTGATTTCGGCAAAGAATTCATTGGAAACCTCCATTCTCTCGGTTTTTAAATTGATCGACTTAATCGCCCGGCGGTTAAAGCCGCGAAAACCCGACAATGAATCAGTGGTGGTTTTGCCGAAAAAGAACCAGGTTAAAACATTAAACGCCTGATTATTAACCCGCCGCAAAAACGGCATTTTACTTTTCCGGTTTAAAGACCGGCTGCCTATCACCACGTCGGCCCGGTTTTTGAAAAGCGGACTTAAAACCTTGCCGATGTCCGCCGGGTCATGCTGGCCGTCGCTGTCAAAAGTAATGGCAAAGTCGGCGGGCTGTTTTTTGGCATAGGCCAATCCCGTCCCCAGGGCCGCTCCCAAACCCCGGTTAATTAAGTGAGTTAAAACCGTCGCTCCGGCTTTTCCGGCAATGACTGCCGTTTGATCGGTCGAACCGTCATTTACCACTACTAATTCCGTAGTTAACGGTAATTTTTTTATCCCTGCCTTAAGCCGCGCCAAGACCCCGGCTAAAACCTCGGCTTCATTCAGCGCCGGCAAGATTAAAACCAATTGTTGCATTCAGCCCCTCCTCGATACTGGTTTTTGGCCGCCATTTAAGTTTAATTCCGGCCTGTTCATAACTGAAAAGGCTTTTTTCGATCTCGACCGGTCGCTTGGGCAGATAATTAATTTTCGCCGGCATTTTGGTTAATTTTTCAATTAAGTTAACCAAGCGGACGATCGACGTCGGCTGGTTGGAACCGATATTTAAAATTGCCGTTTGCGGCCGGCTTAAAGCCGCCGTTAAAGCGTCAACCACATCGCCGACAAAGACAAAATCGCGCGTTTGCTTTCCTGATCCATACACGGTCACCGGCTGATTATCTAAAATCCGTCTGGCAAAAATCGCCACCACTCCGCCCTCGGCCGTACTGTTTTGGCCCGGACCATAAACATTGGCAAAGCGGAAAATCGTCGCCAAAAAATGTTTCTCGAATAAATGGCAATATAATTCATCGGTTAATTTTGACAAACCATAAGCGGAAATCGGCCGGGTCGGCCAGGACTCTTTTATCGGCAATCGCTTTGATTCGCCGTAAACCGCCGCCGAAGAAGTAAAAATAAATTGCTTAATTTTGGCTTGTTTACAAGCCTCAAGAACATTAAATGTGCCGATGACATTGCTTTTTAGTATTGATTTGACCGAGCCGGTGACCCGGTTATCCGCCGCCAAATGATAAACAATTTGCGGCTTAAGTTTAATCAGTAAATCCGCCAATTTTGGGCTGCAGATATCCAGGTTATAGCCCCGGCCGATAAGATCCGCCACGTTGACTTCATGGCCTAAACCCCTTAATCTTTTCACTAAATGAGTGCCGATAAAACCGTTGCCGCCGGTAACTAATATATTCATATTTATTTTTACTCAAACTTCTCAACAATAGTACTATCGGGAAAACGTAAACTAGCTGACGGAGTTGCTCCCTTAGGATAGCCCGAACCAAACTCCCATGAGGATTTTTCTTGAGCTGACCCTGAAGTCATTATATAGTAAATTAAATTATCCGCCGGTCTAACTTTATCTGCAATCTTAATTAAAAAATCATTTTTATAAGGAACATATTCCTGCACTTTTGGCCAATAACTAAATTCTTCTGGCAGATATCCATATTTTTTCAAACCTCTCCACATAATTATATACTGCCAATTGTAATCATAAATGGCAGGAACAAAGGTGTAAACTTTAAAACCCTTACCTTAAGCATCTTCATAAATCCAATCAACTGCGGCTAATTGATTAATAAACAGGCTACCTAAAGGTCTTTCATCTTTAAAATTTGTTATTATCGATCGAATAAAACTGATTGGCGTCATATTCAATAAAAACAAAAATACAAGACCTAATGTCAAATATTGTTTATTTTTAAAAATTTTCCATAATTGAGCAGTGGCAATGGCGGTAAAAATAATTAAAAGCAGTCTGAAGCCATCCAGATAAAAAAGTTTAAATTCATGTGGGTAAAAAATAAAAATTATAATTAATGAAGCGATATACAATAATCCAATATGAATAAATTCTTTAATAAATCTATTTGTTTTTACTTTTCTCAACAAATCAAATATTATTATCATTACGAAAAAAGCAATTAGGTTAGGCGCTTTAAAAATTGTTTGCTGAAATATGGTAAGTATTTTTTCCGGCCTATCAATTACTCTTTGCCATAAAGTTGATCTGGCTATTTCCTGCAATCCCCTCGTATCTCCACCAATAAAACTTAAAATTGAATGTAATTGAATCCAATCATGCCACCAATCAAAAACCAAAAGCGGCAAAAAGGGAATGGCAAAAGTCAGCAACGCCAACGCCATCTCTCTTAAGCTAATTTTTCGTTTAATTGCCCGGTAAATTAATAGCGGCACAGAGAATACGGCTATGGGCGGTTCAGCATGCCACATTAAGCCGGCAATCAGGCCGGCCCAGGCAAATTTATTTTTAACCAAAGCATAAATAAATAAAAGCGTTAAAATCGGCAATAAATGCTGCGAAAAAGCATGATTAGCTATTCCATGAATAACCGGAGAAGTTAAACCAAAAAGAATAATAAACCAAAAGATTAATTTTTCATATTTGTAAAATATTAAAGCCGCAACGATAATACTGGCATAGACAATCACCGCATTAAATAATGTCATCGCTAAGGGAGAACCGCCGGTCAAACCATAAGGAATTGCCAGCAACCAAAACCACAACGGTCCAAAAAAGATACCACGAATACTTCCCGCCGGACCTACTAAAGACGGACGGCCTAAGTCAAATTGGTTTTTCACCCATAACCAATCCCTGCCTTGATCATAAGTAATTGGGAAAACTCCATAGATAATTGAAGTTAGGGCAATAATCAAACTAATAATGCTTACAAAAA
>PCSQ01000084.1:0-8583 GCA_002772455.1 Candidatus Beckwithbacteria bacterium CG23_combo_of_CG06-09_8_20_14_all_47_9
CCGATGTTTTTCATTGAGTTATTCTATCACCGAAGTTTATCGTCCCCGGTCGCCGCGGTTAAAGCCGCCGCGGAAAGGCGGGCGTGAACCGCCGGGACGGAAACCGCCCGGTCGGGGAGAAAAACCACCGGGTCGCGGAGAAAAACCGCCGCCTTGAGGCCGGTTTTGGGCCGCTTGCTGTTCCTGTTCCGGGTTCAACGCGGTTAGACTGACCCGGTTCTGGTCGTCAATTTCGCGGACGCGAACATGCAGCGTATCGCCGATTTTCACCAACGTATTCGGATCGGCCACAAAACTCGTGGCTAACCGGGAAACATGGCACAAACCGTCGCGGCCGGGCAGTAATTCCACAAAGGCGCCGTAAGCTTCGACCCGGACCACTTTGCCGTCAAACTCCTCGCCCACCTGAAACTCACGCGTCAAACCGGTAATCCAGTCGGCGGCCTCTTTGAGCTTAATGGCGTCAACGCCGGTGACTACCACTTTACCGTCATCATCGACATCCACTTCACAGCCGGTCTCGGCAATGATCTTTTTGATCATCTTGCCGCCCGGACCGATCAGTTCGCCGATCTTGGCCACCGGGATCTGAATCGTAATAATCTTAGGAGCATACTCCGAAACTTTCTCTCTCGGCCCGGCCAAAGTTTTGAGCATGTGCGCTAAAATTTCCAAGCGCGCGGTTTTAGCCTGATCCAGCGCCTGCTCTAAAATCGCAAAACTAATTCCGGCCACTTTAATATCCATTTGCAGGGCGGTAATCCCGTCGCGGGTGCCGGCCACTTTAAAGTCCATATCGCCTAAATGGTCTTCCAAGCCGGCAATGTCGGTTAACACCACGTAGTTTTTATCTTTAATAATTAAACCCATGGCAATTCCGGCCACCGGCTTAATCAAGGGCACCCCGGCGTCCATCAGTGACAAAGTCGAGCCGCAAACCGAGGCCATCGAAGTCGACCCGTTGCTCGATAAAATATTCGATACCACCCGGATAGTATAAGGAAATTTATCTTGGTCGGGAATCATCGGCGCCAGCGCCCGCTCGGCTAACGCCCCGTGGCCGATCTCCCGGCGCGAGGGAAAACCGATCCGGCCGGTCTCGCCGACCGAAAACGGCGGGAATTCATAATGGTGAATGTATCTCTTGGTGGTTTCGCCTTCCAAATCTTCAATTAACTGGGACAAACTGGGCGAGCCCAAAGTGGCCACTGTCAATGCCTGGGTCGCCCCGCGTTTAAACACGGCCGAACCGTGGGTCCGGGGCAACACCCCGACCGACGAAGTCAGTTGTCTGATCTCTTCCGGCTTTCTCCCGTCGGCCCGGATTTTTTTCGTCAAAACTTTTTCCCGGACTTTATCTTTAAATTCTTCGTGCAAAACTTCCGTCACCGCTTTCGGGTCCATTTCCGGAAGCTCGCTTTGAACGGCTTTAACAATTTCATCCAAGGCTTTCAAGGGCCCGGACTCGGTCGCCGCTTTATCCGCCAAATTGGCGAGCAAATCAGCCATGGCGGTTTTGGCTTTAGCCAACGTCTGCTTTTTAATTTCCGGGTCGGTTTTAGAGGCGACGACAGCAATTTTTGGCTGGCCGACTTTTTTGGTCAACTCATTAATACTGTCAACGATTAATTTGATTTGCTCCTGGGCCAATTTTAAGGCCTCGACCATCTTTTTTTCCGAGACTTCTTTAGCCCCGGCTTCCACCATCACAATCGCTTCGCTCGAACCCGAAACCGTCAAATCCAATTTTGAAGTCAACTGTTGCGTCCGGGTCGGATTAACGATTAATTCGTCTTTCTCGTCTAAGCCGATCCG
Source organism: Candidatus Beckwithbacteria bacterium CG23_combo_of_CG06-09_8_20_14_all_47_9 (assembly GCA_002772455.1). GTDB lineage: Bacteria > Patescibacteriota > Microgenomatia > UBA1400 > CG1-02-47-37 > CG1-02-47-37. The sequence goes on from PCSQ01000084.1 coordinate 1,816, forward strand.
CACCGCCGCAATCGGCCCGGCCCAAGGTGTCGGGGAAATCGACAGCGCCGCCGACGCCCCGATTAAGCCCATGATATCCGGGTCGGTTTGCAAATCATAAGATAAAACTGTCGCCACCACCTGAACTTCGTTAATGTAGTTTGCCGGAAATAACGGCCGGATCGACCGGTCAATCAACCTGGCCCGTAAAATCGCTTCATCGGTCGGTCGGCCTTCGCGTTTAACCCAGCGGGAACCTTTAATAATCCCCGAGGCAAACAGTTTTTCCTGATACTCAACCGTTAACGGAAAATAGCCCAGCGCCGGATTTTCCCGGCCGTTGACTACGGTCACCAGCACCACGGTTTCGCCGGACTTAACCACCACCGCGCCCGAGGCCTGTTCGGCCCACTCGCCGACTTCTAAAGTAATTTTTTGGCCTTTAAATTCAATTGTTTGGGAAATCATTTTTTCAGTTTCAAAGTCTTAAGAAGAGCGGCATACCGTTTCTTGTCCTTAGTACTCAAATAATTTAATAAGCGCCGTCTTTTGCTGACCATCGCCAGCAATCCCCGGCGCGAATGGTTGTCTTTATTGTTGCCTTTCAAGTGCTTGGCCAAACGGTCAATCCGCTCGGTCAGTAAAGCCACCTGGACTTCGGGCGAACCGGTATCAGCCTTATCCTGGGCAAATTTTTTGATCACTTTTAATTTTTCGTCTTTTTTCAACATAAGGGGAATTGTAGCAGAAATCTTTAAGTCTGGCTACCGGTGCCGGTCATTACCTTGGGTTTAAGCCAGTCGGGCTGAGTAGTTTGAAACGGCACATTTTGAGGTTGAGGAGCCGGGGAAACAAATGGATTTGGCCGCGACCAAGCCGGGGCCGCTTGTCCAAAAGGCATAGCGGATAAATGATTTCTCTGGCCACCCAAACGCATCAATTCGGTCACCGCTTCAAAAGTATCGGCCGACCGGGCTTGGGCCAAGTTTTGTGTCGCCGCTTCGATCCCGGCCAACAAATTGGTAGCCATATCCGGTTCCAAAGACAGTTCCAAACCCTTAATCACACTCACCATAATTTCGCTGGCACCCGAGGCGGTCGGATCGTAAAGATTGACCGTGCCAAACTGGGAATTTTTATCCAAATTGGACACATTCACCAGCGTCTTTTGCTTATTATCCAGCAACGCTTTTTCCTGTTTATAAAGTTCGCCTAAATCTTCCAAAGCCTTGGTGCCGATCACAAAAATCACGTCGGCGCTGGAACCGGTATAGGAGTATTCCACCTGGGAGCTATCAAGTGGCTGCATCCCGGCTTTCGGTTCAATTGTTAAATGGAATTTTTGATTGGCCGGGTCTTTATCGTAAGCGACTTTTTCCAAAGAATCTTCCGGGTAGTTAAACGAAATCACCAGGTTCTGGTTGCCGATCCGCGGTTTGATTTTATCGACGCCGAACAAGCGGTTAAACTGCACCGTCATCGGCGTTGAACAGCCGATGGTCACACTCAAACCCCCTTTAATCAAAGCCAAATGCAAGGTCAAAGCCGCCGCCGCCGAATCGACGTTGGGATTTTGGGGCAGCAAAATTAAAATCTGTTTGGCACTCGCCAGCGCGGTTTTCACCGGCTCGATATTATAGGTTTTTGACATCGGCCGTATTATATCACTTTAGAGTGTTTTATAGGCCACTAGCTTATCTTTGGTTTGAAACTCTAAATTGTTGGTCAGGCCGATGCCGTACTGCTCGCCGCGTTTGGCTTTATCCACCTTTTCTTTTCCCTGGTAAATCGACTTGATCCGGGAACTGCCGATCAACTGTTCGCCGCGCATTAAATTAACCTGGTCGCCAACCGTCAATTTACCCGAGTTCACCTGACAACCGGCAATCTGACCATTCTTAACCGTAAATGCCTGCAAAACCGACGCCTCGCCCAAAACCTGTTCGTCAATTGTCGGTTCCAGTAGTTTTAAAATCTGCTGCTGGATATCGTCCAAAAGTTCATGAATCAGTTGATACGATTTAATCAGCACCGCTTCTTTTTCCGCCAAAAATTCGGCCTGGCTGGAAACCTTAACTCGAAAAGCAATAATCCGGGCGCCGGTAGATTGGGCCAATAACACGTCCGACTCATAAATGGTGCCGACGCCTTGGCCGACCAATTCCACTTCGCCGCCCAAATTACCCACAATCGCTTCCAGGGTACCGGTGACATCGGCTTTAATTAAAAGTTTCAGTTTTTTATCTGCAGAGACAGTCTTGGCCTGTTTCTCGATTGATTTTTGAAGCACCGGCTGATCGCTGACTACACTGCCGACGACCGGAACTTGTTTTAAACCCAAAATCAGCGCCGGATCACCGGGCTGGGCTTGCCTTAACGGCTGATGACGCCAATCCAAAAGTTGGCGCACCCGGCCGCTGGTTTCCGGAGTATAAATATCTTGGCCCACCCGCAAGGTGCCGGCTTTAACAATCACGGTTGCGGTCGAACCCCGTTTCGGGTCCAAAGTCGATTCAATCACCACGGCATTTAAAGGGGCCTGCGGATCGCCGGTTAGCTTCTGCATTTCCGCCATCAGCAGTACCATTTCCAGCAGTTCGGGTAAACCCTTTTTGGTTTTAGCGGAGATCGGCACGCAAACAATATCACCGCCGTAGCCTTCCACCATCACGCCGCTATCGGCCAAGTCTTTTTTGACAATTTCCGGCACGGCATTGGGCAAATCCATTTTATTGATCGCCACCAAAAACGGCACCCCGGCGGCCTTAATGTGTTCTAAACACTCTTTAGTCTGGGGTTTAACGCTCTCAACCGCATCCACGACCAAAATCACCAAATCGGTCACCGCCGCCCCGCGCGAGCGCATCTTGGAAAAAGCCGCGTGGCCGGGAGTGTCAATAAAGGTCAGTTTTTTGCCTTGGTGGTCAACCTGGTAGGCGCCGATGTGCTGGGTAATTCCGCCGCTTTCTTTGGCCGCAACACTAGTTTGTCTTAAAGCATCCAAAAGCGTCGTCTTGCCATGATCGATATGACCCATGACCGTAATGATTGGCGGTCGGAGCATCATATCTCATCCTAGTTTCGCGGTAATTTCTTCTAAAGCTTTCGGTCCCAAACCCCGAATCTCTGTCAATTCTGCAGCGGTTCTTTTCTTTAAATCGGCTACTGTAGTAATGCCCACTTCTACCAAGCTGTTTCGGGTACGGCTGGACAGTTCCAGTTTGTCAATTTCGTGTTCCAAATCATCTTTTTTAGCCGTGTGCTTAGTCCCTTTCGGGCCTTTTAAGTTAATCTTGTAGCCGGTTAATTTCGCCGCCAGCCGGGCGTTCTGCCCCTCACGGCCGATCGCTAGTGACAACTGGTCTTCCGGCACGGTAATTTCGGCCGTCCGGGTTTTTTCGTTGATTTTAATTTCCAAGTTATCCGCCGGCTGCAGGGCGGCGCTGATAAATTTCACCGGGTCTGTCGAGTATTCAATAATGTCAATTTTCTCGCCGCCTAATTCATTGATGACCGACTGGACCCGAACCCCTTTTTGGCCGACGCAACTGCCGACCGGATCGACACCTGATTGGGTTGAGGCAACGACCACTTTCGACCGACTGCCCGCCTCGCGGGCGATGACTTTAATTTCCACGGCGCCGGAATTGACTTCGGGCACTTCACGCTTAAATAAAGCCTTAACCAAAGCCGGATCGGCCCGGGAAATTATAATCTGCTTACCTTTAATCGTCTCCTGAATGTCTTTAATGTATAAGGTTAAACGCTGGTTCAAGTGATAACGCTCGTCTTTACCCTGCTCTTCCGGCGGCATCAGGGCGTGGCCGCGGCCGATGTCACAGATAATAAATTGGCCGTCAAACCGCAGCACCATCCCGTTAACTAACGAACCGATTTTATCCTGGTATTCACCGATGATGGCGTCTTTTTCCGCCTCGCGGATTTTTTGCAAAATTACCTGTTTGGCCGTCTGGGCGGCAATCCGGCCGAAACCCGGCGGAGTGATGTCTTTCTTGGCTTCCGGTTTATCTTTGGGGGCTTTGAAAATCTTGGCTGAACCCACCACCGGATTGAGTTCGGCAAAAAAATCCAGGGTTTCATCGTCACCAAAATCTTTACGGTAGGCAGCCACCAACGCCTCTTCAATTGAGGCAATCACCGATTCCGGAGTAATTCTCCGTTCGGAACAGATCTGGTTGAGCGCGGCGGTAAATTCCGTCCGCGCCATTTTAGTTAAATCAACCGGCATATTCTTTTTTAATAAAAAAGGCGGATCTCTCCACCTCTCCTAATTCATTATTAATTTCCAACCCTTTATTTTAGCACATCTTTGACCAAGTTGAAAATCATGGCGTGGCCGGCCGCGTCCGGGTGGACCCCGTCCGCCAAGGTCCTGATATATTCCGGCGGCAATAAATTAAATAAATCCACGAATTTGAGTTTTTCCGCTTCAGCCACGGCTTTCATAGCCTGGTTGTACTGCCGCACCAATTCACTCCGGTACGATAAATTCGGCTCCCAGGGAATCGGGTCAACCTTAGATTATAAACATAATCGTCCAACGTTAATGACTCCCGCAAGCGCTGCACCCAGCCGCCAGTCAAATCATTAAACCCCTGGGTAACCGAATCGCCGAAAACTAGATAATTGGTCATAGTTTAGTTAGTGGCCAACTCCCGATCCACCCGATCTGACAAAAACACTTTCATTAATGACTGGTAGGGCACGTCTTTAGCATTGGCTAACTGCTTAATCCTGGCCAGCAAATATTGCGGCAAGCGCAAAGAAATGGACTCGGTTGTTGGTTTCAAATTTGGGAAAACCGGATTTTTAATCGCCTTAGACATATCAAAATAGTCCGTGGCGCTGTGAGTCGCCCAAAAATTTCGCTCCTCATCCTCGTTTTTAAACTTAGGTATTGGTTTAATATTTTTAATTTTGCTCATATTGTTTCCTTTCTTTTTTATTTTGATCTCTGGCAGAAATCGCCCTAACTTTATTATTTCTGATTGTAAAAATAATTGTTAATAGTCTTTTATTATTGGTTTGGCCGAAAACACCGTATCTTTTTTCTTTTAATGAATGTTTTTCGTCTTGAAAAAAGATTAGCGGCTTATTAAAAAAGACCTCCTCGCATTCTTTATAATAAACTTTATGCTTGACCAGATTTTTCTGCTTATTGGCCTTATTCCAGTCAAACCCGGCCAAGTCCTTAAATTTCATTTGTATATTATCCTAATATACAATTATTTGTGTGTCAAGTGGAATTTAAAAATCCCCAGCCATTGGGGGAACGTCAAATCGCCCGGCCGGACATGAAGGGGAAATTTCAGCTCCCGGCTTAAACGCCGCCAGTTATTAAAACCCTGTAAAACCAAGCGGTAATAATCCCCCTTGTCTTTAGCCTTAACCAAGGCTTTTTGCCGCCGGCTAATTTTCAGCAAGACAATTTTCACGCTTGGCCGCGGGAAAAAATCTACCCGTTTAAACCGGTACAAAATCTGCAACTCAAACCATGGCTGGTTTAACACCGACCACTGGGTCGACTTGGGTGTCCCGGTAAATTTTTCCGCCGCCTCTTTTTAAACCACCAAAAATGCTTCCATAAACTTCCTGTCAGTTACCAGCCGGTTGACAATCTTGGCAGTCAGATTAAACGGGATGTTGGCAAAAACTTTGTAATTGCTTTCCGGCACCCGGTAATTCAACCAGTCAGCATTAATGATTTTAACTTGGGGATTGGCGGTAAACTCAACCTGTAGGTGCAAACATAATCTTGGATCGATTTCGACAGCGACTACTTTCCCAGCGGTTTTAGCCAGTTCCCGGGTAATCATCCCCCGGCCCGGACCAATCTCGTAAACAAAATCATTAGGGCCAATGTTCAACCGCCGCACGATCAACTCGACCAAACGCTGGTCTTTAAAAAAGTTTTGGTTATAATAAAATGCTTTTTCTCATTTTACTTTGGCTGCTCTCCCGCCAACTGGCCGCAGGCGGCGGCGATTTTAATGCCGAATGACTGACGCAAAGTGTGGCTAATATCATTTCGCCTTAAAATCTGCCTAAAGGCATCAATCTTGTCCCTGGTTGGTTTAGCAAACTTAATCACAGTCGATCCCGGGTTAAATCTGATTAGATTAACGTGATATAAATAAGCATATTTGCCTCTTGATTTAATTAGCTTCACCAACTCTTGCGCATGACTGGCTGAATCATTGACACCAGCCAACAAGACGTAGGCCAAAAACATCCGTTTATTAGTCAAACGAATATGTTCATCCAATGTCTGCATCACCTGATCAATCGGATAAACCTTGGTAATCGGCATCAACTCCAACCGCTGTTTGGGAAACGGGCTGTGGAGCGAAAAGGCTAAATTAACCTGGGGAAAGGCGCGCATTAAACGCCGGATTCCCGGAATAATTCCCACAGTGGATAAACTGATCCGCCTCGAGCTAAAACCTAAATAATCGGGGTCGGTGATAATTTTTAGGGCGGCAAAGACGTTATCCTCATTCGCCAGCGGCTCACCCATGCCCATAAAAGCAATGCTTTTAACTGGCAAGTTTTTGGCCTTAAAATAAAGCACCTGGTCGCTGATTTCTTCACTGGTTAAGTTTTTCTTAAAACCGATCGCGCCGGTGGCGCAAAACTTACAGCCCAGGGCGCAGCCGGACTGGGAAGAAATGCACAGCGATTCATGGTCACCGCTTTTGCTTTTAAATAGCATCCTGACGGTTTCTAAACGCTGACCGTCACGGGTGACAAATAAAATCTTTTGGGCCT
>PCSQ01000084.1:8594-10963 GCA_002772455.1 Candidatus Beckwithbacteria bacterium CG23_combo_of_CG06-09_8_20_14_all_47_9
GTTTCACCGATCTTCGTCAGGCTTAAAACTGGACCGGCCCGGGTCTTTAGGGTCTGACGGACGCTTTTGGGTAAGCTGGTCATCTTCACAAAATCCAAAACGCCTTTTTGGTAAATAAACCGTCTCACCTCGTCCAAATAATAGGAAGGCGCTCGAATCATCTCTAAAATGATTTTAATTAATTCTAGCTTTGAATTAATAGACATGTTTCTCCTTAAAAATTACCATAAAAAAAGTTCACCTCAACCAAAAGTCAAAACAGCAAAAACCGCCCACAATAATGGGCGATTGTCTTGACTGGTATTAGTGAACTAACATTGAAGATATTATAGCAAATCTGTATCTAACCAATGCGGTCGCACACCGTAGATAAAGAATTTCCAAAAATAACAGAGTCAGATTATTATCTTATCGGCAAGTAGATTTCGAAAAATTGTTTGGTGATATCGTTATTAATCCTGCGGTAGATTTCAAAATCAGGCACATCTTTTCTCACTTTAATTTTATTAAACCGGCAATATTTTTCCAGTTCTTTCCAAAAAAGAGACAGCAAATTTCCCGGGCCGTTGTGGGTGTAAGTAATCACTTTGCCGGGATTAAACTTTAAATATTGGACCGCATCTTTATGCTCCGGTTTAACCTTAATGCCCGGCTGTGCCAGCACCCCGATCTTGATCCGGCTCTTTTTCGGCCGGTAACCCTGCTCTTCAAAAATTGCCATGGTAGTCAATTCCTGACCGTTAGTAAACATCGCCAGCAACTCCCGGCAAAAATGGTCGATTTGGCTGTAAGCCCCAATTCTATCTATGTAATAAACGCCGAACGGCTTGAGCATTTTTACTTTAGGATCGACTAAAGTCTGATTGATTTTTAGGTTAGCCAAAAACTTTTCCATATTATTTAAATTAAACTGAAGCAGGTTAATTTGTTTTTGTATCAACGCTTTTTTGGCAGAAAAAAGTTGCGCCAGCTTACCCCGGTTTTTAAGATAGGTTTTAATCTGATCTAAAGAAACTCCTAAGGTAGAAAGCAACAAAATCATCTGGTAGTCCAAAACCTGACTCTGTTCGTAGAGACGATACTTTTTCTCGTTTACCAGGCGAGGTTTTAATACCCCTTTTTCGTCGTAAAACAGAATTGTTCGCTTGGTGGTCGAGGCCAATTTAGCCAATTCTCCGGCAGAAATTAAGTTTGACATAGACTATTGACTATAACGTTACGTAATACTTTATTATAGCACATCATGAACCAAATTGTCATTAAGGGCGCCAAAGAGAATAACCTCAAGAACATTGACTTGGTTATACCCAGAAACCGGGTGGTGTGTCTGGTGGGTGTTTCCGGTTCGGGCAAATCCACGATTGCCTTTGACATTATTGCCCGTGAAGGCCAGCGGCAGTATTTTGAGTCTTTACCTGCCTATGCCCGGCGTTACTTGAGTAAAAGCAACCGACCGGAGGCGGACGAAATCCAAGGGATCTCGGCTTCAATAATCATCAGTCAAGATCGCATCCGCGGCAACCCCCGCTCGACTGTCGGCACCTTAACCGAAGCTTACACCTATCTGCGCCTGCTTTACTCCCGGGTCGGACGGCCATCGATGGATTCCTCATATTATTCATTCAACCATCCCTACGGCGCCTGTAAAAAATGCAAAGGTTTGGGCCGGGCAGTCAAAGTTAGTGTCGATAAAGTTATTGATAAAAGTAAAAGTCTCAATGAAGGAGCGTTGGTACCCAGTGATTGGTATGTAGGCGGCCGGCAATGGAGTATTGTTAAAGCTTCCGGATATTTTGACATGGATAAAAAGTTGACTGATTATAGAGCCGAGGAACTGGACCGAATCCTCTATGCCCCGCCGGAAATGCTGCAATCTGTTAGCGGCAAATTTATAGATCGTTGGACCTTTCAAGGAGTGGTTCACCGAATAATCCACCGTAACAACAATGCCCATCGCAGCCTATCAGAAAATGATATGAAGTATTTTGATTTAGTCGATTGTCCGGAATGCCATGGCGGCCGTCTCAATAGTAAATCCTTGGAAGTTAGGTTAAATGGAAAAAATATAGGCGAAGTTGGCAATCTTCCGCTTGAAGAGTGTTTGGCTTTTGTAAAAAGTCTTGATCACAAAAATGCCGAGGTGATTAAACCTAGATTAATTGATCAACTCCAAGGTTTAATTAATATCGGAGTTGGGTATTTATCCTTAAATAGATCGGCTGATACTTTATCCGGCGGCGAAGCCCAACGGGTGAAAATGGCCCGGCAATTAGGCTGTAGCTTGATCGAAACGGTTTATGTTTTGGACGAACCTACCGCCGGATTGCACCCCAAAGACATCATTAATATCGTCGAAAACTTAAACCGAT
>PCSQ01000084.1:11123-11938 GCA_002772455.1 Candidatus Beckwithbacteria bacterium CG23_combo_of_CG06-09_8_20_14_all_47_9
GACCGGCAAGTATCTGTCCGGCACACTCACGATTGAAGCCAAAAAAGTTTACCGCCAACCTATTGGTTCAATTAAAGTCATTAAGGCCCAGCGTCACAATTTAAAGAACCTAAATTTGGCTATCCCCACCGGAGTCATGGTCGGTTTGACCGGCGTTTCCGGTTCGGGCAAAAGCTCTTTAATTGAAGAAATTATCAGCCAGCACGAGGGCAAAATTGTCTTAATTGATCAAAGCCCGGTCGGCGCCAACAAACGCGGCTGTTTGGCTACCTACGTCGGCGTTTTTGACAAAATCAGACAGTTGTTTGCCCAAAAACACCGAATGCACCCGAGTTTTTTTAGTTATAACTCTCACGGCGGCTGCGTTCTCTGTAAAGGCGTCGGCTTTATCGAAATGGATATGAACTTTTTAGGCGACGTTAAAATTAAGTGCGAAAACTGCGGCGGCACCCGCTATAAAAATAAATTCCTGCGTTACCAATATCGCGGCAAAAATATTGTCGAGGTTTTGGCAATGACCGCCGCCGAAGTCGGCCAGTTCTTTGATAATCCGGAAATTTCTAAAGCTACAAATTTACTTCAGGAGGTTGGTTTGGATTATATGGAAATGGGCCAAACCTTAGACACTTTATCCGGCGGAGAATCACAAAGATTAAAATTGTCCAGTCGACTGCAAAATCAAGGCGAGTTTTATATTTTGGATGAGCCCACTTCCGGCCTCCACTTTGCTGATGTGGCCAAATTATTAAAACTTCTAAACCGTCTGGTTGATAACGGCAACACGATTTTGGTAATTGAGCATAACTTAGACGTAA
>PCSQ01000084.1:11966-12357 GCA_002772455.1 Candidatus Beckwithbacteria bacterium CG23_combo_of_CG06-09_8_20_14_all_47_9
GGGGCCGGAAGGCAGAGACAGGGGTGGCCGAATTGTGGCCCAAGGAACACCGTTGCAAATCAGTCAAGTCAAAAACTCCTACACCGGCCAATTTTTGAAAAAAGTGTATTATTAATCTTAAGATGAAATTTGCCATTATTAATGACGCCCACATCGGCCCGAGCGAAAGCGGCTTTGAAAAAGGGATACACCGCAAACTGGTCAATCAGTCGGAAACAATCCTTGCATCCGTCATTACCACTCTCAATCAAGCGGAAAAACCGGAATTAGTCATCAACTTAGGCGATTCGATTGAGGACGTTAACGACCGCCAAGTTGATATCCGGTCATTTAACCAATTCCTCTCCCTGGTCGCCCCGATCGCCGCACCAATCTACCACTCAATCGGCAA
>PCSQ01000084.1:12462-12604 GCA_002772455.1 Candidatus Beckwithbacteria bacterium CG23_combo_of_CG06-09_8_20_14_all_47_9
CGTTAATTTTTACCCATTACGGCTTGGCCGAAGATGATATGAAAGGCAATTTTTTGTTTGAAACCGACCCTCACTTCCATGACGGAAAATTTTAAAAACGACGGCGTCCCCACCAAGGCTTACACCATTGTCCATTTAGATC
>PCSQ01000140.1 GCA_002772455.1 Candidatus Beckwithbacteria bacterium CG23_combo_of_CG06-09_8_20_14_all_47_9
GGGCTTTGTCCACCGAGTAAAACTTGATCCGGTCGCCGCGGAAACGCAGATCGATCGTGGCCAAGGGGCCATTACGGTGTTTGGCAATATACATCTTCAGATTTTCCAGATTCTCCTCGTCCTCGCGGTACATAAACATCACCACGTCCGCATCCTGTTCAATCCCGCCGGACTCGCGCAAATCCGCCAGCTGCGGTTTCTTGGTGCCGCCGCGGTGCTCGACCGCCCGGGATAATTGGGATAGGGCCAAAACCGGAATTTTTAATTCCCTGGCTAGATTTTTGAGTCCCATGGAAACTTCGGAAATTTCCTGGACCCGATTTTCTAAATTCCGGGAATGGGCCAACTGCAGGTAATCCACCACTAAAAACTCCAAGCCGTGCTCCACCTGCAGCCGCCGGGCTTTGGTGCGCATTTCCATAATCGACATTCCCGGCGTGTCATCAATGTACAGCGGCGCCTCGGCCAACTCGCCCATCGCGTCGGAAAGAGCGCTAAAATCTTTTTCCGAAAGCTTACCGGTTTTTAATTTCCAGGCGTCGATATCCGCCTGGGCGACCAGCAGGCGGTCCACTAATTCCTCCTGGCTCATTTCCAGCGAGAAAAAGCCGACCGGCACCTTGTGCTGAACGGCCGCATTTTGGGCAATGTTTAAGGCCAAGCTGGTCTTACCCACACCGGGGCGGGCGGCCAGAATCAATAAGTTGCTCCGCTGCATTCCGGCCAAAACGTTATTCAGATCATTGAATCCGGTCGGCACGCCGCGCAAACCGCCGGCCTGTTTATGCAGTTCGTCCAGCCGGTCAAACGACTGGGCCAAGGCGTCTTTAATCGGAATAAACTGGCGCTGCAGGTGCTGCTGGCTCAAACCAAAAACCAGTTTTTCCGCCCGGTCTAAAATTTCCGCCACTTCTTTATCTTCGGCAAAAGCGTCCTCCACTAATCTCGAGGCGGCCGAAATTAACTCTCTTTTGGTGGATAAATTCTTAATAATCTTGGCATAATTAAAAGCGTGGGCGCTCGTCGGCACCCGGTTAACCAGCTCGGTCAAATAACTCATGCCGCCGACTTTTTTGATCGCTTTCTGCTCTTTTAGTTTTTCGGCCACTGTCACCACGTCCACCGGATCGCGTTCTTCATAAAGAGTCAGAATGGCCTCGTAAATCAGCTGGTGCTTGTTATCGTAAAAATGGCCCGGCCGCAATACCGGCATCACCTCCAACAGCGCGTCTTTATCAATCAATAAAGAACCGAGTACCGATTCTTCTGCCTGGAGACTGTGCGGCGGCACTTTCATTTACGGCCCTAAAATTATCAGTTCGGTTTCTTCCGGAAGCCCCAGCTTATTCAGGTTCAGTTTTTTCTCCCGCCTCGCTTCCAAACCGCTGGCTTTAACTAAAGCGTCCGCCGCCGGTCCGTCGACCGGAATCACCACGCCGGGTTGAATATTTTTCGCCGCTTCCCAGGAATTTGTCAGGAGCACATCGACTGCTTCTTTTTCCGTCAGATACCCGAGCAAAATTTCTTCGGCTTCGATCAAATAAGCGCCGCCCTTAAAACCGGTCACGGCAAAACCTTTAACTTCGTATTCCCCCGGGCCGGAAATGACAATCCCGTCCACTTCAATTCTCCCCTGCAGATTAATCGTCAGCACCCCTGTTTTGGTCTTTAAACTAAAACCGGAATCTTTCTGAAAAATTATTTCCATCGTGGTTTTCATGGTAACACAAACCGTTTACCTTGACAATCCAAGGAAATCTCTGTTATAGTGCTCAATTGCCGTATGAAAAAAGAAGTATTAATTGCGATTGTCTCGGGTTTAATTTTAGGCTTGGTCATCACCATCGGCATCTTCACCGCTAACCGGTCAATTAATCAGCAGCGAGCCAAAAAACAAATCCGGAGCGCGCCCACGCCCAGCCTTATCCCGTCAACCGCCAATAAATCAATCAACCTAACTTCCCACGAAAACTTTGATCTGGTGGAGGACAGTACCATTAACTTATCCGGGGTGGCTTGGCCCGGAGCGGTGGTCGCCTTAATTTCCGAAGCGGACAACCAAATTATTGCCGCCGATGAAGAAGGTATCTTTATTTTTAAAACTAAGCTGATCAAAGGCTTCAACGAGATTACTCTGGTGGCAGCCGATGAAACCGGCAGTTTGCAAACCCAAAATCTGGTCATCACTTACTCAACCAGCAGGATCGAAGCGGAAATCAGCCAATTTAATTTAGTCACTCCCGCCTATGCCGAAGAGGCCTCTCCCGCGGCCGAAACCGTTACCGAAAAAATTAAAGAACGCCTGCAGGATACGGCTTCCGAAGGTTTAGTTACGATTAAAGAACAACTGACGAATAAGGCGACCGCGCCCAGGAAGAAAGCCTTTATCGGTAAAATTGCCAGTCTCGATGAAGCCGGCTTGACTTTGATTTATAAAGAGCAAAACTATAACGTGAATCTTAAGCCGGAAACGCTTTATGTCAAAGGCGCCAACACGGCCATGGATTTCGAGGATCTGAAAGTTAACGATTTTGTCATTGCCATGGGCTGGTTCCACAACAACTCCCAGGAATTTACCGCGGCGCGCTTAAGCCGGATCAGCCAACCGGAAGCGCCGGCCAACCGCCGGCTGGTGTCCGGCCGGATCAGTGAAATCGACGGCCAAAAAATCAGCTTAAACGGCAAATCTTTAACTTTGACCAAAAAAACCGATCTGACTGTCAACGGCGTGGACGAGGCCAACAGTGAAGATTTAGCCCTTGGAGATAACCTGTTCGCCATTGTCACCCTAGACAGCAACGGCGACATCGACACCGTCAACAGTGTTTATGTTTTGCCAGGAAAAAATAATCCGGCCGGCCTAACGCCAACTAATATCAATAATGCCACCGGTTCTGCCGAATAAGCCCCAGCATCCGCGGGGCAAGCTTGCTTCAATTGAGCACGGCTGCTCTCTCCTCGACCAAGCTCTGGACTTTATCCGGCCCCGCCTGCTTCCCGGCCAAACCGAGTTACAAATTAAAAAGCAGATAAATAATTGGCTGAAAAAAGCCGGCGCCATGGGCTTCGCTTTTCCCACCATTGTCGCCTTCGGCAACCACACCGCTAATATCCACCACCGCCCCTCTCACCGGAAACTAACTAAAAATCAAATTATTATGATTGATCTCGGGATAAAAATTAACGGCTGGTGCAGTGACGAAACCAAGATGTTTATTCTAGGCCGACCTAAAACGGTTTGGATAAAAACATATAATCAAGTCCTTGCCGCCCAAAAAAAAGCCATTCAGGCGCTGAAACAAACAACCGTTCCTGCCAAGCAAATAGACTCCATTCCCAGAAAATATTTTCCCATTCCCCACTCCGTCGGCCACGGTTTGGGCAAAATTATTCATGTCCGGCCG
>PCSQ01000050.1:0-559 GCA_002772455.1 Candidatus Beckwithbacteria bacterium CG23_combo_of_CG06-09_8_20_14_all_47_9
TCTTCAACCAATGCCTGGGCCGCTAAGTGAAAAATGAATTCGATTTTATATTTTTTGATTAAGCTCAATAGTTTTTTATAATCACAAATGTCTTGCTTAATCAAAATACACTTTTTATCTATATCGTAGGTACGATGAAGATATGAATTCTTATCAAAGTTAATGTCAGCGATGATGACATTGGCTTTTTGTTTGATCAATTCCTCAACCAAATGGCCACCGACAAAACCGGCGCCCCCAGTAACTAATATGTTTTTATTTTTCATTTCCATATTTTCCACGGCGCTTTCCCGCTTTTCCAAATCTTATTCAAATCTTCGTATTCTTTGTTTGTATCAACCGCAAACCAAAACCCTTCATGTTTATATAGAGATAGTTGATCGATGTCAGACAATCTTTTCAAAGCGGCATGTTCAAGCTCACCCGGTTTTTGATATTCAAAATATCTTTTATCAAAGATCATATATCCGCCATTAACCCAATCCTGAAGAATTGGTTTTTCCGAAAATTCCGTTACCTTGCTTTCTTTATTTACTTTGACCGCTCCAAATTTAAATTT
>PCSQ01000050.1:805-3380 GCA_002772455.1 Candidatus Beckwithbacteria bacterium CG23_combo_of_CG06-09_8_20_14_all_47_9
GGTTTAGACCATCACCATTCGGCCAGCCTCAATGCCGCTTCTAAAAAAATAAAACAGCTAATTTTAAGGGCCAAGCTTCCCGATGATTTGGCGATGATGATTATTAAAGCCTATCTGAAACTCGGCCGGGGAGATTTGAATGCCTTGGTGGCCGTCCGCTCCTCGGCCACGGCCGAAGACTTACCCGGGGCTTCGTTTGCCGGCCAGCAGGAAACCTACTTAAACATTAAAGGCGAAGCCAATTTGGTCCAGGCGGTCCGCCACTGCTGGGCCTCGTTGTTTGAGGCGCGGGCGATTTTCTACCGGGCCGAAAAAGGCTTTGACCACTTCAAGGTCGGGATCGCCGTCCCGGTCCAAAAAATGATCCAAAGCCAGGTTTCCGGGATCATGTTCACCATTAACCCTCTGACTAACGATAAAAACCAGCTGGTAATTGAAGCCGTTTACGGCTTGGGGGAAATGATTGTCCAGGGGGCTTACACCCCCGATCATTATCTGGTCCAAAAAAAAACCTATAAAATTCTGCAAAAACAGGTTAATCCTCAACTTAAACAACTGGTCCGCTCTGCCGGCGGCAATCAGGAAATTAAGGTCAAAAAAGCCTGGATCAATCAAGCCAAGCTGACCGACGGTCAAATTGTGGCTTTGGCCAAACTGGGTCAATCGGTCCAGGACCATTATTTTTTCCCGCAGGACCTGGAGTGGGCGTTGGAACAGGGTAAGTTTTACCTGGTCCAGTCCCGACCGGTAACCACGATCAATTTTGATAAGCCTAAAGCCGAAATTAAGCTGGACCCGGGTTTAAAACCGATTCTTAAAGGCGAACCGGCCAGCCCGGGAATTGCCGTCGGTTATCCCCGCCTGCTTAAATCGGCTAAAGAAATCGGCCGGCTTCTTGCCGGGGAAATTTTAGTCACCGAAATGACGACGCCGGATTTTGTCCCGGCGATGAAAAAAGCCGCGGCCATCGTTACCGACAAAGGCGGCCAGACCTCGCATGCGGCGATTGTTTCCCGCGAACTGGGCATTCCCTGCATTGTCGGCACCGGCACCGCCACCGGTAAATTGGCCGCCCACCAGGTAATCACCGTCAACGGTCAAACCGGAGAAATCTTTTTGGGCGGGAAAATCCTGAAACCGGGCTCGATTAAATTGCCGGTGGAAGCTGAACCGGTTAAGTCTTTTACCGCTAAGCAGCTGCGGCCGGACTTTCAACCCACGGCGACAAAATTATACGTTAATTTAGCCGAACCGGATTTGGCCGGCACGATTGCCCAGAAAAACGTCGACGGCGTTGGTCTTTTGCGGGCCGAGTTCATGATCGCCCAAATCGGCATCCACCCGAAAAAGCTGATCGCCGAAAAAAAATCCAAACAATTTGTCGACAGTCTGGTGTCCGGCTTAAACCGGTTTTGCCGGGCTTTTTCTCCCCGGCCGGTAATTTACCGGGCGACCGATTTCAAAACCAATGAATATGCCCACCTTCTGGGCGGCCAGGCTTACGAGCCGGTCGAGCCTAACCCGATGATCGGTTTTCGCGGCGCTTACCGGTACGTGGTCGATGAGGCGGTTTTCGCTCTGGAGCTGGAGGCGATTAAAATCGTCCGCCAGCGCTTGGGTTATACCAACCTCCAGCTGATGCTGCCGTTTGTCCGGACAGTCGACGAATTAGTTAAGGTAAAACTGATTATTGCCGCCCACGGTTTATCCAGAACCGCCAGCTTCAAACTTTGGCTGATGGTGGAAATTCCCAGCAACGTTATTCTGCTGGAAGATTTCATTAAAGAGGGGATCGACGGCGTTTCGATCGGTTCCAACGATTTAACCATGCTGATTTTAGGGGTTGATCGGGATAATAGTAAGGTTGCTTCGGAGTATGACGAGCTTAACCCGGCCGTACTCTGGGCTTTGGAAAAAACGATCAGCACCTGCCATAAATACCGGGTGACTTCGTCGATTTGCGGCCAGGCTCCCTCGCTCCACCCGGAGCTGACGGAAAAATTGATCAATTGGGGCATTACCAGCGTGTCGGTGACTCCGGATATGATCGATCAAACCCGGGAAATAATCGTTCAGGCGGAAAGACGGCTGGTTTTGTATGGCAAAAATCGCTAAAATCCTGGCCCGGGAAATTTTAGATTCGCGCGGCCACCCCACCATTGAAACCACAATTTATTTGGATACCGGCCACAGCGGTACGGCTTCGGTGCCGTCCGGCGCGTCCTCGGCCCGGCACGAAGCCGTCGAATCGAGGGACAATGACCCCCGGCGCTTTCAGGGGCTGGGGGTCATCAAAGCCATCGATTTAATCAACCGGACCTTATCGGCCAAACTCAAGGGAATTGATCCGGCCCGGCAAACGGAACTGGACCAGTTCTTAATCAACGAGGACGGTACGGCCGATAAATCCAATTTTGGGGCTAACACGCTTTTATCCATTTCCCAGGCGGCCGTCGTCGCTTCCGCCGCTTATTATCAACTGCCTGTCTATCAATACTTGCGGCAGAAATACTATCAACAGGTGCCGTTAAACCGCCTGCCCGGCCCGACTTTTAACATTATTAACGGCGGCGCC
>PCSQ01000135.1 GCA_002772455.1 Candidatus Beckwithbacteria bacterium CG23_combo_of_CG06-09_8_20_14_all_47_9
TTACCAGCGTTTTTGGTCTTTTAAGATGGTTTTAACCCGGTTCCTAGTCAGTTTCGGCAGGCGGCGGCTGATTTCGCCGGGCAGTTGGCTGACTTTGGCCAACGCCCCTTTTTTCTTGGTTAAACGCTGGGTAAAGACGCCGGCGCCGACGGCCTCGGCCAAGGCGGTGTTTTTTTCCTGTTCCTGTTCAAACAGCGGCACTTCCCAGTTATTCCGGCCCACGAAATCGTTTTTATCGAAAATCACCGTGGCGGCGTAGCCGTTTTTTTGGGTGGCCAGCTCGAACCGGTCGCAAACCGATAACACCGCAAACTTGCCGATGCCGAACTCGCCGATGCGCCGGCGGTTGAATTTTTCGGTCACCGGGTTGGTTTTTTTAAAGCCGGAACCGATAGTAAAGTATTGGACCAAACCGTTCCGGTCCATGCCTAAACCGTTGTCCCAGACGGTCAAACCGCCGCCGGCCAGATTGATTTTAACGACCGTGGCGTCGGCGTCGTAGGCGTTGGCCACCAGCTCCCGGACCAAGTCCAGGCTTTCGCTGTATAGGCGCCGGCCGATGGTGGTCAAATGGGATTTATCGATGGTGATCGGAATGGTGGCTTGTCCCATGTGGACGGTGCAGAACTCGAATCTGCGGCCTCTACAATGTCAATGTAGCGCTCTAACCAACTGAGCTAACCGTCCCTGAGGATATTTTAGCAAAGATTGACAGGGAAAACCAGGCGTGGGTAATTGATTTGTCATTGACAGTTTGATTCACACGATCTTTAATTAAAGTATGACTAAAATCAGAAAAAAAGCCGTTGGCAACTTCACGGGGTTAAAAAATGATCTGCTTGCGGGTATTGATAAAAAGCTCAAGCGCTTTGCTACCAAGGATGACCTCAAGCGCTTTGCTACCAAGGACGACCTCAAGCGCTTTGCTACCAAGGACGACCTCAAGCGCTTTGCTACCAAAAGTGATCTGTGGCAGTTGGAAGAAAGAATCGATGGTTTAGAGGAAAAAATCAGTCGCCTGCCGACGAAAAACGAATTTTACACTAGCATGGATAAATTGATGGGTGAAATAGAAACCATGCGCCAGGAAAATATTATCTCTACGGACATGAAGCGGCAGGTAAACGAACATGAAGAGCGGCTGGAAACAGTTGAGGAGAAACTGGAAATTAGGACTTTGGCCGCGTAGATATATTTTGGGTCTAAGAAACGAAAGAATTAATTACCGGGTTTAAAGATGAAATTTTGAGAGCGGTTGATGGCGTGATGAAATAAATCCAAGACAACCGGGACGAGCGGGAAGTTTTAATTGGCCGGACTTTTGAAATGGAACAACACTCCCCCGCCGGGGTCTAATCGACCGAGTTAACCGTCTGGACTAGATTATTTTCTTGTTAAGACAACGATAATAAAAACTCTTGTAAAATTTGAGAATATTTTTCTAAACTTTTTATACTAACCCATTCTTTATCGGTACCAATTCCGCCGCCAATTGGTCCAAACTCGATTGCTGGGCAATTAATCTTAGTGAAATGTCTGGCATCGGATGAACCTTGAGCTTGTCGGTATTGAGCTTTCGACTTCATTATTTTCTCTGTTGCGGCTTTTAATATTTTAATGATCTTGTTATTTTTGTTAACAATAATTGCTGGTTCCTTCAGGATGACTTTAAGACTGAAGCTTTTCGACAGCAATGACTTTATTTTTTTTAGAATACTATTTTCATCCCTGGAGGGAAAACGGATATCTAGCCAAACTGAGCAATCATCAGGAATCTTGTTAAATGCCTGGTTTTTGGTTTCTATTCTGGCTAAATTGACAGATGTTGATCGACCCGGTTTTTTCGGATTGGGAAATTTTTTAGCTAACAAGCTAAGAAAATGCTGCATTTTCCATACAGCATTATCTCCTTTCCAGGGATAGGCACCATGGGCGGTTTTTCCAAGAGTAGATATTTTTAACCATAAGATACCTTTCGCCTGATTAGTTATCTGAAAGTTGGTTGTTTCTCCGGCAATAACTAAATCTGCTCTCACCCCCTGATCGACTTGATATTTAGTACCATTAAGACCACCAATTTCTTCATCGGTGACTAACTGCAGGGCGATTGGATATTTGACCTTGTTAGCTACTTTTTTAAATACGGCAATTAAACAGGCAACATTACTTTTCATGTCCATCGAGCCAACGCCAGACAATCGGTCTTTAGAAATTTTTGGAGTATATTGAAAACTTTTTCCAGGGATAACATCAAGGTGACCGTTCAAAATAATTTTAAATTGCCTATAACTTTTCTTCTGATTGTGGATTAAGGCACTGGGATAGCCATTTTTTGTAAACTTTTCTAGTTTAAAATCCTTGAGTTCAGTTAAACATAACTTTAAAGCCTCAGTGGGATTAGAAATTTTGATTAGTTTTTTAGCTAAGATTAAGATTTTGTCCATAAGATATAATACCTAATTTTAAGCAAAGATTTCAGCCCAAATGGCGGCAAAGTTACCATGAACGTTGCCTTTTGCCATTTCAACTTCTCCATCGGGGATTAAATTTCTTAATCCGCCGATAAACATGGTTTTTTCTGGCGTACCATCTTCTGTATATAAGAATAACCGATCAATATATCCAATCGAGCCGGGATGACTCGGATTTGTATTAAAGACTCTGGTAATAGTAAGCTCTGCCTGAGCAACAAACTCCTTAATTATTTTTAAGCCATTTTTTAACTTACCTGCCAGGGTTTTACTCCCCGCCTGTTCTCTTATGTGCTGATAACAACCGTAAAAACCCTTTACGGGCTTTAAGCGAATATTTAATTCCGATTTGATTTTTCCGTCAGCGTTAACTAATCCTTTCTCGGCCAGAAAAGCCAAAAATTCAGGGCTGTCAAGGTCTTCTGGTTTGGTAACAGTAAAACCCATACCCATTGGTTCCAGATAAGCTTTAGTATCGTTGATGGCATTTTGGGGATCACTGTCAAGATCGTCAATATTGAAGGAAATAGAATTTTCCCTAATGACCTTTCTGGTTTGGGGATTTTGGAGCAAAGGAATATCAATTTTACTGCCAGGGTTTTGTAATATATCTAAGGGTAATGAAGTACGGGAATAAAGAATATTTTAGCTGACTTACCTCGCGGCTCTGCCGCGATTTCCTTATAGGAAGGTG
>PCSQ01000028.1:0-147 GCA_002772455.1 Candidatus Beckwithbacteria bacterium CG23_combo_of_CG06-09_8_20_14_all_47_9
CTTTTTAGTTTTAACATTTAAAGCAATCCGAGGAAGATTTATGGTTACTACGCCAATTGAGCCTGTTAAAGGATTTGCACCAAAAAGTCCGCCACCGCGTTTTTGTAATTGACGGTTGTCAATTCTTAATCGACAACACATGGAGCG
>PCSQ01000028.1:202-854 GCA_002772455.1 Candidatus Beckwithbacteria bacterium CG23_combo_of_CG06-09_8_20_14_all_47_9
TATTTGGCTGATGCTTCCCAGAGCATGGCTACTCTAGGATTATCCCAATCAAAATCCTTGGTGATATTGTAGGTAGGAATTGGAAAAGTGAAAACCCTGCCAGTGGCATCACCTTCTGACATTACTTCAAGAAAGGCCTTATTGAGCATATCCATTTCCCGCTGAAATTCGCCATAGGTTTCATCAGTTTTAATTCCGCCTCGAATTACTCTTTGTTTTTTGTAGAATTCAGGGACGGTTAAGTCCATGGTGATGTTGGTAAATGGTGTTTGAAAACCAACTCTAGTTGGTACATTCACATTGAAAACAAATTCTTGGAGAGCTTGTTTAACCTCAGCAAAAGAAAGATGGTCATGCCATATCAGTGGTGCTAGTAGGGTGTCAAAATTTGAGAACGCTTGGGCTCCAGCCGCCTCACCTTGGAGGGTGTAAAAGAAATTTACAACTTGACCAAGGGCTGATCTAAAGTGCTTGGGCGGGGCGCTATGCAATTTTCCACTCACCCCACCGAACCCACGCATCAGCAAATCATACAAATCCCAACCAACACAATAGACTGAGAGTAGATTAAGATCATGAATATGAAAATCACCGTCTGTATGAGCATCGCGCACTTCAGTAGGATAAATTTTGTCTAACCAATAGGTCTTAC
>PCSQ01000028.1:873-1019 GCA_002772455.1 Candidatus Beckwithbacteria bacterium CG23_combo_of_CG06-09_8_20_14_all_47_9
ATTATTTAGTCCCTGTAAAGAGTAGCCCATGTTGCTATTTTCTTTTACCATCCAATCGGCGCGATCTAGGTAACGGTCAACCAAGTCTATTGATTCTGTACTAACCATACGTCTAATATGAGCATGTTGCTCACGGTAAAGAATAT
>PCSQ01000028.1:1041-2776 GCA_002772455.1 Candidatus Beckwithbacteria bacterium CG23_combo_of_CG06-09_8_20_14_all_47_9
CTTGCCCGCCATCAACGCCTCTTCCACCATATTTTGGATTTCTTCAACGCCGGGGACCGTATGGCCGTCATATTTCTTTTCGAGCTTTTCGACCACCTGAGCGGTCAGGCGGAGCACCCGCTCGCCGTCTTTCTCGCCCACGGCCCGAAAGGCCTTCTCGATCGCGCGGTGGATTTTTTCCGGATTAAACTTAACCACGCGGCCACTCCGTTTGCGGATTTTTTTGACCGTCAATGGCACAGAGCCGGTTAACTCTGATTTTTTTAACATATAAGCCTGCCCCAAAAAATAACTAAGAAAGTGGGTCTATCTTACCAATTACCCATCGGAGGCTGTCAACCACCAATTAAGATATCAAACTACCTCAACAGGCTGTCAATCACTAACTTTTGGGGCTCGCCAACTTTTTCCCGCACTTCCAACAAGACTTCCTTGTGTTTTAAGGTGGCTTGGCCAAGAGTCTTTAACAAAGCATCGGCGTCTCGGCCGTTACTTTTAGCCAACGTGGCCTGGGCCATCGCTTGCTCCAAATATTTCTCGCCTTTAGTTAGCGTGGAAATACCCAGATCAACCTTGCCGCCCTCAATTAACGCCTTGCCGGCCCCTAATCTTTTGTCGGCCAGCAGTAATAACGTTTGGCCTTTTTTCAAGGGATCAACGGTTAACCAAAGCCAAACACGGTCCCGAATCATCTTTAAGGGATACAACATGTGATCGGGCAAAACCCCCGGGTAAGCCAAAAAGTAATCAACCGGCGCAGGCTTTTGAACCACCGGTGTGGGCGTTGCTTTGGCGCTTGGCTTGGCCGCCGTTAAAGCGGCTGTCTTGATGACTGAAGTCGTTAAAATTCCCAAGGCAAAAACCAGAGCCGCTAAAATCAAGCCTAAATTTTTAAATTCAAATTTTAAATTTTTAATTGTTGTTTCACCCCCCTTCCCTTTTTTATCTAATCAAAGTATATCACTATTTATTCTCCCCTTTTGTAAAGGGAAGAAGGTCTTCCTTGGTGAGAAGCCTGGATTTTGAGCAGTTGGCCACCATCGCCACGCTTGGTTTGTGAGAAAAACCAACATATTCTACCGGTTTGCCTTTTTCTTTTGCTTTTTTAACTGCGGGCGAAAGGTCGGTATCCGAAGAAACAAGAATAATTTTGTCACAAAAATTCTCGTAAACGGCCACGAGCATATCAACCGCCATATTAACATCCACGCCTTTCTCCCGGAATTTTCCGTCTGACTTAAGAAGATATCCCAGGGAGTAGTTAAAAGAGTGATTTTTAAGATGAGCCAGGAGCCGACGTTGACTTTTAAAAAGTTTTAGAGTTTTTTCGGTGCCGTCAGTCCGGACGGCGCCAATGTAATAATTGGCTTGAATCACTTTATCAGAACCGGCTAGCCATTTTTTAAAACCGGTAAAATCGAAATCAAGAAGATGATGAAACCCCAGCTCTTTTAATTTAAAGTAGAAATTGCTTCCGTCTATCAGAACAACACATGTTTTTTGCTTCATTTTGATAAAAAAATCCCGCAAAGGCCTTGCGGCGTTGCGGGAGATTTTAGTAGCTAAATATTAACATAGTCTAACAATCGTTGTCAAGCGGCTCACCTAAATAAAATGATCGGCCAGCTCCAGAAAACATGCAGCAAAATGCTGGAGGCAAGATTGCCGGTGCGGCTGAAGACGAAACTAGCGCCCAGACCAAAAACAAAAACCAAAAATAGATAGCTCAACATGA
>PCSQ01000028.1:2832-3359 GCA_002772455.1 Candidatus Beckwithbacteria bacterium CG23_combo_of_CG06-09_8_20_14_all_47_9
AGTAAACTCGCCACAATATTGGCGAGCCATTCGTTTTTCCACAGCAGTCGCAGGCGGCTAAAAATATAGCCCCGAAAAACCGTTTCTTCGGTAAAGGCGGTCGCCAAAGAAAGGCCGATCGTCCCCAGAAAAAAGGCGGGAGTATAATCCAGAGGTATTAAATTCAGACCTTTATATTTAAAAATGTTGGTCAGTAAGCCCTCCAAGGCAAAAATCATGCCCAAGCCGATACCCCAATATAAAGAGGGAAACAGCTTCTTGGTGGTGAAACCCAGCGAAGAAAGGGGCTGGCGCTCCACTTTTCTGACCAACCAGAACGTCGGCGCCAACCAAACTAAGGGTTTTAAAATCAGCTCCGTGACCCAGGCGGGCGGTTCGGGAAAATAGCGAAAAATCGTCCAAACCACAAAGATAAAAGAAAAGAGGGCCAAAACATGTTTTAAGGAGTAGCGCCGCATTAAGATTATCATAGCCTAACCATAGTATAATATCAATAACTTGAAAACCAAAAGAGCAAAACCGAAAAC
>PCSQ01000126.1:0-352 GCA_002772455.1 Candidatus Beckwithbacteria bacterium CG23_combo_of_CG06-09_8_20_14_all_47_9
TTATCCGCGATTACTTAATTAAAGAAGAGTTTGTGGAGATCGAGACACCGATTTTAACCAAAACTACGCCTGAAGGCGCCCGGGATTTTCTGGTACCGTCGCGTCTCCAGCCGGGAAATTTTTACGCCTTGCCGCAATCACCCCAGCAGTACAAACAACTATTAATGGTGGCCGGGTTTGAGCGTTACTTTCAGATTGCCCGGTGTTTCCGCGACGAAGATCCGCGCCACGACCGGGCTTACGGAGAGTTTACCCAGCTGGATCTGGAAATGTCATTTGTCGAGCAAAACGACATTCTTCAATTAATTGAAGTGATGTTTTCGGCGCTGGTCAAAGAAATTTTTCCCAATAA
>PCSQ01000126.1:425-3636 GCA_002772455.1 Candidatus Beckwithbacteria bacterium CG23_combo_of_CG06-09_8_20_14_all_47_9
AGACAAGAAAAATCCCGACGAGCTGGCTTTTGCCTGGATTGTCGATTTTCCTTTATTTGCCGAACAGACGCAGACGGATTTTTTCCACGGTGCCGGCAAGAATGCCCAGTTTGCCCCGTCGCACCACATGTTTACCGGCCCGCATCCGGACGACATTCCCTTGCTTGATAAAGATCCGCTCAAAGTCCGCGGTCTTCAGCATGATTTAGTTTTAAACGGTTATGAAGTCGGCGGCGGTTCGATCAGGATCCACGACCCCAAAATCCAGGAAAAAGTTTTCGAGCTGATCGGGTTTAGCCAGGAACAAAAACAGCAGTTTACTCACATGCTCAACGCCTTTAGTTACGGCGTTCCGCCCCATGGCGGCATTGCCCCGGGGATTGACCGTCTGTTGATGGTGCTGTTCAACGAACCGTCTTTGCGCGAAGTTATCGCTTACCCGGCGGTGGCTTCCGGCCAAACCGCGGTCGTCTCTGCGCCGAGTGAGGCAACAGCAGAACAATTGAAAGAACTTCACTTGAAAATAGTAGAATGAAAGCTTTTTTAGACTGGTTAAAGGCTAATCCTAAAATTAAGCTCAACTTGATTTTGGCGGCAATAATTTTAGGGCTGTTGCCAGGGCGTAACCAGTTTTATGACTTAGACTTGGGCGAAGCTAGGCCGCTGACACGGGCGTTGCCTCAAGTTTATCTGCCGCCGACCGATTCGCCGGTCAATGTTACCGGTGTCAAAGCGCCATGGGTTTCAGCCCGCTCGGCCGTGATTATCGACGTCAACGATAAAACCATTCTCTATGCGAAAAGTCCGGATTTAAAACTTCTGCCGGCTTCCACGACCAAAATTATGACGGCTTTAGTGGTTTTAGATTCTTATTCTTTAGATCAGATTATTATGATCGACTCGGTCCATCAAACCGGCCAGGTAATGAAATTAAGACCGGGTGAGCGGATCAGTGTGGAAAATTTACTGTATGGTTTGTTGGTCCAGTCGGCCAACGACGCTGCCACAATACTCGCGCAAAACTTTCCCGGCGGCGAAGACGCGTTTATTGAGGCGATGAATCAGAAGGTGGCCGAATTGGGCTTAACCAATACCAATTTTACCAATGCTTCAGGTTTGGACGCTTACGGTCATTACACCACGGCTCATGATTTGGCTTTGATCGCCGCCGCCGCCATGACCAATGAGACTTTCAGAAAGATTGTCGGTACCTTGGGGATTACTGTTAGCGATGCCGATAATACCCTGGTCCATGATTTGACCACCATTAACGAACTTTTGGGAGTGGTTTCCGGTTTATCCGGAGTAAAAACCGGCTGGACCAAAGCGGCCGGCGAGTGTTTTGTGGCCTATGTGGCCCGCGACGGCCGGGAGTTAGTCACCGTGGTTTTAGGAAGTGAGGACCGGTTCGGTGAAACCGCAGCCTTGATCAATTGGGCCTATTCAAACCACCATTGGCAGGTTGTGGTTCCAGCCACTCGTTAGTGATCGCCTCGACATAGCCGAAAAAGCCGTTGTCGCCTTCGAAAACAATCACCGGCATTAAAAATCCTTGCGGCGTTGCATTATCAAAATAAGCCAGATAAATTCTTCTGACAGAAATTACGTTTTCCGGATTCTCCCCGATGGCGGCGATATAACCTTGCCGGGTTTGCAGCTCCCGCCAGGCCTGCGAGGCGGTTTTAATCGGGTAGGTAGCGGTTTCGTTCAGGTTAACCGGAAAGTAGTTATACTCGGCTTGGACGATTCTTTTTTCGGCTTCTTCCGCTCCGGAAAAAATCAGCCGGACCACGCCTCTGTCCGGATTTTCAGTCAATACCGGCAGTTCATTAATATTGGGCCGGAACAGGTCGGTTTGAACAAAATCGGCTTCCGATAAGCTGACAGCCTTGACGTATTGGCCGGACTGAAAGGTTAGATAACTGACAGTGACCCGGCCTTGGTTGAGAATTTCGTCATTCAGACCGATTTGCCGCAGCCAGGATTTTGTCTCGGCTTCGGCTTGCTCTTTGCCCGGCAGCTGTTTATTGGTCAGAATGGTTGGGTCGGCCTGCCAGTTGCGTTTTAAGATAAAGCTGTTACTGACAATGTCCATTTCCAAAGTGCTGGGTAAAAACTCGCTCGATTCCCAGCGGTAGCGCCGTTCGGTGATTTCACCGGGCTGGTTCCGGAAATTAAGCTTGTTGGCAATCACTTTGGCTTCATCGAGGGCGGAAAAACTGGGGCGGACCTGGGGCATCAGCAAAACAGTGGCCCGATCGCCCAAATTCGGGGTGCCGCCGGTAGGAGTTTCCAGCCGCAGGGTCAGTTCGGGATGGAGTTTTTCCGGGAATGCCAGTTGGGGTAGTTTGCCGAAAGCGATGGTTGCCGGCGGCGGCGGGGAGGGTTTAACGACCCGCAGATAGGTGTTAAACATAAACAATCCCAGTCTGAAGATCAAAAATACCACTAGTCCTACAAGGCTTAATTTAATCAGTTTGCGGATCCCGATTGCGGTTTCGGTTAAGGTGGCCATATTTTGAGTATAATATAGGGACATGATAAAAACACGTTTAGCGCCCTCGCCGACCGGCGACCCGCACATCGGGACGGTTTTTCAAGCCCTGTTAGATTACATTGTGGCCAAAAAATTTAACGGTCAATTTTTGGTGAGGATCGAGGATACTGATAGAAAACGGGAAGTTGCCGGTGCCGAAGCGGCCATTTTTTCCGCCCTGGATTGGTTTGGTTTGTCACCGGATACCAATCAAATTTTCCGTCAATCGGAAAGACTCAAGATATATCAAGAACAGGCTCAAAAATTGATTCAGTTAGGTCACGCCTATTATTGTTTTTGTTCCAGCGAACGATTAACTCAAGTGCGGGAAGAGCAGACAAAACTGGGTCAGCCGCCGATGTATGATCGGTATTGCCGTGGACTTGATTCGGTCGCCGCGGCGAAGCGGTCCCAAAGTGAACCGCACGTGATTAGGTTAAAAGTCCCGCGGAATCAAACGATTGTGGTTAACGATCTTTTGCGCGGCGAAGTGAAATTTGACAGCAATATTATTGACGATCAGGTTTTGTTAAAATCTGACGGTTGGCCCACCTATCATTTAGCGGCGACGGTTGATGATCACCTGATGGCCATTACCCATGTGATCCGCGGCGAAGAGTGGTTGAGCTCGGCGCCGAAACATCTGCTGATCTACCAATTTTTTAATTGGCAGCC
>PCSQ01000106.1 GCA_002772455.1 Candidatus Beckwithbacteria bacterium CG23_combo_of_CG06-09_8_20_14_all_47_9
TAATAAAGTCGCTCAAGCTGACCGGGTGGTTATTGCCCAAATTAATAATTTCGAATGGCCAAGCTTTACCGATGGCGGCAATAATGCCGCTGACAATATCATCAATATAGGTGTAATCCCGTTTACTGGTGCCGTTGCCGTAACGGACAATCGGCCGGCCGGCTGAAATGGCCTTGGTAAATAAATACGGGGCCATGTCCGGCCGGCCGCCGGGGCCGTAAACCGTAAAAAAACGCAAAACCGTTGTGGGTAAACCTGACTCCCGGCAAAGTTTTTCTCCTGCCAGCTTGGTCTCGGCATAAGGGCTGGCCGGCTTGTCCAGAACATCATTTTCATTGAACGGCACCTTGGTTTGATTGCCATAAACACTGGAAGACGAGGCAAAAATAAATTGATTAACCTCAAAAGTTTTAGCCAGTTTGAGTAAGTTTTTAGTGCCAATTACGTTTACTTGGTGATAAAGCTGGGGATTTTTTAGCGACGGCCGGACGCCGGCGCGGGCGGCCAGATGAATAATTATTGCCGGTTTAACTGCTTTAAGGCAAGCTTCCAGTTTTAAGCGCTCTAAAATATCCAAGCGGAATTCCTGGAAATTTGGCCGGCGGCGGAAAGTGTCAACATTAGCCTGTTTGATTTTCGGGTCGTAGTAATCATTATAATTATCAACTCCGGCAACGATAAAGCCTAAATTCAATAATTTTCGCGTCAGGTGAGAACCGATAAAACCGGCGTGACCGGTTACCAGGATTTTTCTATTTTGGCTCATTGGCTAGTTTTTCCCGGAAATAGGCAATGGTTTTTTCGAGGCCCCGGCTGAACTTAATTTTTGGCTGCCAGCCAAGCAGTTTTTTGGCGCGGCTGATATCCGGACGGCGTTTTTCCGGATCGTCTTCCGGCAGTTCCATGGCCTCAATTTTAATCGGCGAAGCCGAGCCGGTGGCCCGTTTGATTTTTTTAGCCAGGTCCAAAACCGTAAATTCTTCCGGGTTGCCCAGATTAATAACTTGACCTTTGGATGATTCGGTCAGTAGGGCTTTTTTAAGGCCGGTAACCAGGTCATCGACATAGCAAAAACTGCGGGTTTGTTTGCCCTGGCCGTAAATAGTGATCGGCTGGTTAGTTAATGCCTGGACAATAAAATTAGCCACGGCCCGGCCGTCTTTGATATCCATTCTCGGGCCGTAAGTATTAAAAATCCGGACAATCCGGGCGTTTAATTTAAACCGGCGGATGTAAACCATGGTTAAGGCTTCGCCGAAACGTTTGGCTTCGTCATAACAGGAGCGAATGCCGATGGGGTTGACATAGCCCCAATAAGTTTCCGGTTGCGGATGAACTTGGGGATCGCCGTAGACTTCGGAGGTGGAAGCGAACAGAAACTTAGCCTTGTGTTTGCGGGCCAGCCGCAGCAGACGGCGCGTGCCCAAAGAATTAGCGTCCATTGTTTCCAAGGGCAGATTCATGTAGGAAAGCGGGCTTAAACTATTGGGGCTGGCCGGGCTGGCTAGGTGGAAAATATAATCCAGTTTTTCTTCGATTAAGGCTTCGGGCAGAGGTTTGCTGACGTCGGTGTTAATCAACAGGAATTTGGGATGAGCCAGTAAGGGAGCGACGTTAGCTTTTTTCCCGGTCAAGAAGTTATCGATACAGATAACCCGGTAGCCGTCTTTTAACAGACTTTGGCATAAGTGTGAGCCGATAAAACCGGCGCCTCCGGCAACTAGAATCTGCATCCTAATTTATGATACTATCATAAGATGATGCGTTTTGTCTTGATTTTTGTGCCGATTATTCTGGCCGCCCTGGGCCAGCTGATTTTAAAATCCGGTATGAATCAGGTGGGAAAATTCGATTTGGTGAGAAGTTTTACTAATCCTGTGGTTCTGCTTGGACTTTGTTTTTACGGCGCCAGCCTGATTTTATGGATGATGGTATTAACCAAAGAAAACCTAAGTTTTGTTTACCCGCTGGTGGCCTTTTCCTACGTGGTGACCGTGGTCTTGTCCCGTTTGGTACTGCATGAGCCGGTGCCGTCTTTGCGCTGGCTGGGTTTAGCCGTGATCGTGGTTGGCATTTTATTAATTGCTAAAAGTGCTTGAATTTCTTAAGACTAAAACTATAAAAGATTCGGCCGTGGTTTCCGGCGGGATGGTATTTTCCACCCTGCTGTCAGCGGCGACGATATTTTTATTGGCGCGCTGGCTGGGACCGGGTGATTTCGGGTTATATGCCGCCAGCCTAGCGATCGCTGTGATTGTGACTGATAGCCTGGAATTGGCGATCAGCGGCAGTGTGGTAAATTTCGGCGCTAAAAATAATGCTTCGAGCCAAAAATTGATTAAGTATGGCTTAATTTTGAAGCTCGCTTTGGGGCTAGGCTTGGGTATTTTGGCAGCGGTTTTAGCTAAACCGGTTTCCGGCTGGATTAACCCCGCACTTAACCAGCCGCTTTATTTGGTGGCCTTGATCATTCCCTTAAATTTTTTGATGCGTTTTCCCCGGTCGGTGCTGCAATCGCAAAGGCGTTTTTGGGCCGATTCTAGCCTTGAAGTGATTACTAGTCTGGGACGTTTCTTAAGCGTGGCCGGATTTTATTTTAGCGGTTCGCTGACGGTGATTACCGGTTTATGGGCTTATCTTTCCGGAGCGGTGGCGGCCTTAATGATCGGTTCAGCCCTTATCTCTTGGAAATTTTTAAAAGAAAGAATTGATCAGGAAACCCGAAGACACTTTTTTCAATTTCAAAAATGGCTGACGATCGGGTTTATCCTGGCGGCAATTCACGGCCGGATGGACACGGCGATTTTGCTCAAGCTGGCCGGACCGGCGGCGACCGGAATTTACCAAGCGGCGTTTCGTTTTTTTATGCCGGTAATGCAGTTAGCCGCGGCTTTATCTTTAGTGTTTGCCCCCCGTTTTGCCTCATTTGTGACTCGTCAGGAGGCCCGGATTTACCTCAAAAAAGCGGCTAAGTTGACGCTCTTATTGGGCTTGGGAGTTTTACTTATGCTGCCTTTGGCACCTTGGCTGGTTAGCTTAATTTTTGGCAGTGCTTACTCCAGCGCTGTCTTGCCTGCCAGAATTTTATCCTTGGGCTTTGCTTTATTTATTGTTATGGCGCCATTTACCGCCTATTTAATTTATTCGGTTAACCGCACCCGGGTTTTTGCTTTAATTAACTTTTTGCAATTATTGCTGCTGCTGATTT
>PCSQ01000031.1:0-2721 GCA_002772455.1 Candidatus Beckwithbacteria bacterium CG23_combo_of_CG06-09_8_20_14_all_47_9
GCTAATTATGCTATTAAAACTTGCCGGAACCAGGGGTATGCGCTCAATAAAAAAGGTTATCAATTGGAAGGGTCCGACCCTTCCAGTTCTGTCTTGAAACCGGTACCGGGAATTCAGGCGACGGAGCAATATCTTAACTATATGAACAATCCGGCCAATATCCGCCAAGGCTTGACCGATCTGTTTAAAGCCGCCGCCGGTTTCAAAAAATATTGCCGCGGTCGGTTACTGGTAATTAATTCTTATTCGTTTGACAATGTCGACGCGGTTAAAGCTTGGCCGGGGGAAGTCGTTTTTATTCATCACGACGAGCGGGCGCTCGATCTGCACCGGCGGCGGGCAGAGGAGTTGGGGTTGAAACACGTCAGTGTTTGCTACGACGATATCCGCCAGTCGCGTTTGGCCGATAAAACCTTTAACTTGGTGATTAATGATTTTCGCTTAAATTTTAATTTAACCCACCGGCAAAACCAGCAGATGATGGCACAGACCCGCCGGGTGTTAAAACCAGGCGGGGCCGTGTTGCTTTCCGTGGTTTATGGTCAGCGTAAACGCTGGTTTGAAGGCGCCGAACATCTGCCCCGGCCCTGTTTCCCTAAAAGTGACTACGAAAAATTATTTGTTAATGCCGGTTTTAAAATTGTCCAAGAGTTCGATCGGGAAGAGGGCGAGCGCTGGGCGAAAACCATTGCCGTTAAAACCGGCTGGGAGCCGACTTTCACCCGGTACCTGTTAAAATAAAAACATCTAAAGCCGGCGTTCCGGTAGATGATTGGTGTTTGACAAGGGGGTTGGTTTTGCTATACTAATCTTGTTGCAGGCAGTTTCCCCGAAGAAGCGAGTTTTATTTTTATGGTAGTTAAAAAAGTTTCCGAACCTTCAGTGGAAGATTTAATCAGTTCGCCGGTACCGGTGGCGCCGGTTATTCCGGTGGTGCCGGTTCAGCCGGTTTATTCCCAGCGGCCGGTTATGGTCAACCGCCCGGCGTTTAGAAAGCCGTATCGTCCCATGAACCGGCGGCCTTATCCCCAGCGCAGTTATAACCAAAACCAGCCTTTTACCGGCGTGGTTGATAACCGGGTGATTCCCGATGCGGATATGCCCACCGAAGCAGTCACCGGGATGCTCGAAGTGGCCGGCGATCATGGCGTTTTGCGGCAGGATTATTCTCCCGGCGGCAAAGACGTTTACATTTCCGCTTCGCAAATCCGCCGTTTTGACCTGCGGCCCGGCGACGTGGTCACCGGTCCGGCCAGAAGCCCTAAAGAAAATGAGTATTATTGGGGCTTATTAAAAGTCGAAAAAGTCAACGGTCAGCCGTTTGTCGACGGCGTTAAGCGGCCGCAGTTTGATCGATTAATCCCGATTTTCCCCAATGAGCGATTAACCCTGGAAACCGAAAAAAAGAAGTTGCTGACCCGGGTAATTGACTTGGTCGCTCCGGTCGGCAAAGGCCAAAGAGGCTTGATCGTCTCGCCGCCCAAAGCCGGTAAAACCACGGTTTTAAAAGAGATTGCCGAAGGCATTGCCGTCAATTACCCCGACGTTGTTCTCATGGCGGTGCTGGTGGGCGAGCGGCCGGAAGAAGTTACCGATATAAGAAAGCATGTCAAAGGCGAAGTCGCCGCCAGCAATTTCGACGAAGCCGCCGCCCGCCAGACCCAAGTGGCCGAATTGGCCCTGGAGCGGGCGAAACGATTAGTTGAATCCGGCAAAGACGTGGTGATTTTACTCGACTCGATCACCCGGCTGGCCCGGGCTTACAACCTGGCCATTCCGACTTCCGGCCGGACGCTCTCCGGCGGTTTTGACCCGGTCGCCCTGTATCCGCCCAAACGCTTTTTCGGCGCCGCCCGCAACTTTGAAAACGGTTCCAGTTTAACCATTCTGGGCACGGCCCTGGTGGACACCGGTTCGCGCATGGACGAGCTGATTTACGAAGAGTTCAAAGGCACCGGCAACATGGAATTGCACCTGTCCCGCAAATTGGCCGAGCGCCGGGTTTATCCGGCCATCGACATCCGCCGTTCCGGCACCCGCCAGGAACAATTGCTGTTTAAAGACGGGGACTACGACAAAATCGTCACCATGCGCCGGATGATCGATGTCCTCGATGAAAACGAGGCCACCATGGTCATGCTCGAGCGGATTGCCAAAACCAAAGATAATGCCGAGTTCTTGAAGAGTTTGGGCCGATAGCGTAGTATAGAAGCAATGAAACAAACAGTATTTTGGCTGGTTGCCGGTTTATCGCTAGTGGCCTTTAGCCTGGCGGCTTCGATGTGGACTTATCAAATCAGCTTAAATCGCGTTGAGCCGTTAGTGGCGGTAGTTTCCAGCGGTCAATGTCCCGAAGCTCAGGCTTGTCCGGATAAGCGGGAAAAATGGTTATTACGCAATTGTCATCCCCCGGAAAAGGATAATACGCCGTACGATTCTTGGTGTAATGAGGCCGGTAAAGCGGAAGTTTGCGGCGATAAAACTTATTGTTGTCCTAAATACGGTGGTAATTGGACTGTTTGTGCTGCTTCACCGAGCCCTTCAGTCTCGCCTTCACCCAGTCCCGGCGTTTCCCCTTCGCCTTCTGCTTCTCCCCGTCCGGATTACTGTGTTTCCGCCAGCGTGGACGGCATCGTTAACGGGACGGTAACCAAATATCCGGGCGAGACGCTGATCCTTTCATCCGTTTCCAACCCGCCGGTAAATGGTTTTTTCTATGCC
>PCSQ01000031.1:2824-3149 GCA_002772455.1 Candidatus Beckwithbacteria bacterium CG23_combo_of_CG06-09_8_20_14_all_47_9
TTTTTGCCGATCCCTGGAATCAAGCCAACGGTACCGGTTTAAGAACAGAGGGTTCAGCGGAAATTCCTTACAGCAATTTATTCATTACTGATAAAAGCACCGGAGAACAAGTCAAGAACATTCAGTTTAACGCTTACTTTTCTTTAGACGGCGGCCAGTGGTCTTGGCCGCAAAAAGCTTGTTTGGGCTTTACAAAAATGGGAACGGCAGCCAGCCCCTCGCCCAGCCCCAGTCCGAGTCCGAGCTCCTCGCCGAGTCCGTCGGCTTCACCCAGTCCGAGCCCCTCGCCCAGCCCCGGTCTGCCGCCGGCCCAGCCGGATACCGG
>PCSQ01000048.1 GCA_002772455.1 Candidatus Beckwithbacteria bacterium CG23_combo_of_CG06-09_8_20_14_all_47_9
AGGAAATCACGCCGGAAATTTCTTCCAGGCTGTTATCGATATTCATGGCGCAACTGGAACAATGCATGCCGGAGATTTTTATCTTCTGGTTCTCACCCTGAAGTCTCTGAAGTTTCTTCTTAAACGGCCACATATCAGTTAACTACCTCCATTGTTCCCGAATACATGCCCATTGAGCACGAATAAGTGTAGCGACCGGGCTTGGTTGGGGTAAAAGCAAATACCTGTTTGTCCGTTGGCTGTAAGATCGCCCGAATATTAAAGGCTTTAAACACAAAAGATAAAGCACAGGAGCGGACATTGCGGCTGATTAAAGTCAGCTCGACCGGCTGGTTAACCTTGACCTTAAAATACTTGGGGCTGTAACCGGAATTATTAATATTAATTGTCACCTGATTACTAACGACCGCTGTCCCGCCCGGGCTAAACCGCTCATCGGAAAAAAACCAAGTCACGGGCCGAGCTAAAGTTGCCAAAGTCACCGGCGAATTAAACAAAATCAGGCCGGAATTTAAAACATATAAAGAAAAAACAATTAATAAAACACTGGCGACGCGGGAAAAATTATACTGCCAAGCCTCGGAAAACCGGGCCGCCGAAACGCCGAACAGAACAAACAATGGCGCTGTCCCCAGCACAAAAAACAACATAATTAACGCCCCCTGGATAGGACTACCGGAATTAATCGCCAAGACTTCCATGGCCTGGGTGACGCCGCAGGGAATTAAAACCGTCATCGCCCCTAAAATTAAGGGGGTGAATATCGCCTCGCCTTTACCGGTATAATTAAGCCAGCGGCGGACAAACCGGGGCGGAGTAATCGTCAAATACCGGAAGATCGGATGGACATTTAATAAATTCATGGCCGTGCCGAACATAAATAAAGCCGTAAAAATCTGAAAAATTGCGGCAACGGTTTCATTCAAACTGATCTTCGAACCGAATAAACCAAGTAAAAAGCCCAAAATCGTGTAGGCAATGGCCTTACTTAATAGAAACATCGCCACCGGCAGCCAGTCCAAAATATCCAACTTGGTATTGCCGCCTTGTTTAGCCTTTAAATTGGCCACCAGACTGACTAACAGCCCGCCCTGAATGGCAAGACAGGATAAACCGCCGGTAGTTAAACCGGTTAAAAAAATTAAACCTAAATTCATAATTTTACCTTTCTTAATCTTAGCGCATTGGCCATCACGGATACACTGGAAAATGCCATCGCTAATCCGGCCAGTATCGGGTTTAACTTACCCAGCATGGCCACGGGGATTAAAACCAGGTTGTAGGCAAAGGCCCAAAATAAACTCTGCTTAATATTAGTTAAAGTTTTTCGGGACAATTTAATCATCCGCGGCACTAGGGTTAAATTGTTTCGCAATAGAGTCATGCCGGCCGATTCAATGGCCACATCGGTTCCTGCCCCCATGGCGATCCCCAAATGGGCTTTAGCTAAAGCCGGCGCATCGTTAATGCCGTCACCCACCATGGCCACGGTTTGGGTTTGACTTAAACTGGCTACCAGCTTAACTTTGTCTTCGGGCTGGACCTTCGCATAATATTTCTTCAACTTTAAGGCCTTAGCCACTTTGGCGGCAGCCGGCCGCTGATCCCCGCTGATCATCACCGAATTAATCTTTAATTGCTTTAAGGCGCTAATTGCCGCTAAGGCTTCCGGCTTTAACTCGTCAAAGAGATTAAACCGGATCACCACCCGGTCATTGATTTGCGCCCAAACCGCGGTTGTCTCCTGGGCTGATTTTGGGGCGGCGGGAATTAATTTTTGATTGCCGACCAAAACTTTATTTTTACTGATGGTAGCTTTAATCCCCTGGCCGGCGATTTCTTTAAAATCACTTACCACCGGCAATCGACCAAGACTGATTTTGGCTAAATAGGCCTTAATGGCCTGAGCTAAGGGATGGCTTGACTGACCCACGGCGGCGCCGATTAATAATAAGGCCTGGGTTTTATTTTTAATCGCGTGCCAATAAATTCCGACGACTGCCGGTTTACCAACAGTCAGGGTACCGGTTTTATCAAACACAACGGTTTTAACTTTAGCGGCAATTTCCAATGAAGGCGCCGATTTAACTAAAACCCCCATTTGGGCGGCTTTACCCACGGCCACCATAATCGACGTCGGCGTGGCTAAGCCCAAAGCGCAAGGACAAGCAATCACTAAAACGGCAATAAAACCGGTTAGGCCGGAAATAAAAAAAGCCGCTAACGCCAAAACTAAAACCACAGGGACAAAATAAGCGCTGATCTGATCAACTAAACGCTGGACTGTTGGCTTTGATCCCTGGGCTTGCCGGACTAATTGGATAATTTTTGACAGCGTGGTATTTTCACCAACCGACTCCGCTTTAAAATAAAAACTCTGGCTGGTATTTAAAGTGGCGCCGATGACTTTGTCGCCGATATTTTTCTCGACCGGCAGGCTTTCACCGGTAACCAGGCTTTCATCGATGGCCGAAGCGCCTTTAATAATCACCCCGTCGACTGGGACTTTTTCGCCGGGTTTGACCAAAACCAGATCACCAACCTTGAGACTGCCGGCATCAATGTCTTTAATGATGTTATTTTTTAGAACTAAGTGGGCGGTTGAAGGCGCCAGGGCCAAGAGTTTATCGATCGCCTGCGATGCCTGATTTTTGGCCTTAGCTTCTAAAAATTTCCCCAGCAGAATAAAAATAATAATTACCCCGGCGGTTTCGAAAAAAGTGTGGCCATCCAGTTTAAACAGCGTTACCGCCGCCGAATAAAAATAAGCCGTTGACGTCCCCAAAACCACTAAAGTATCCATACTGCTGGTTTTATTTTTGAGCGCCGACCAAGCCCCCTGATAAAATCCCCAGCCCGCCCAAAATTGGATCGGCGTGGCCACTAACCACAATAGCCAAACCGGCACAGTAATTAACATTGACAACAAGAGCAGACCGGCCAAAGTTCCGCCGACGAATAATTTTAGTTTTAAATTTTTTAGCTCGACGGCTTTATCGGCTTTATCCGGCTGATAACCTAACGATTTCACTACGTCCATAATTTTATTTTGGCTCACCTGACTTGGATCAAAACCCACCACCGCCTGTTCGCTGGCATAGCTAACCGAAGCTTCAATCACCCCGGCGGTCTTTTTTAAGGCCCGCTGAATATTTAAACTGCAGCTGGCACAATGCATCCCGGAAACCGGAAAAGTAATTAATTGTTTAGACATATTTACCGGGATCGAGTTTAAACTTTTTTAAACAGCCGGAG
>PCSQ01000033.1:0-349 GCA_002772455.1 Candidatus Beckwithbacteria bacterium CG23_combo_of_CG06-09_8_20_14_all_47_9
CGGCCAGCATCAGGAGCACGGTCCACGTTCAGGCGGCGGCGATGGCCGGGGCAGATGTGGCCACGATTCCTTTTAAAATCTTAGAGCAAATGTATCGGCATCAATTAACCGATAAAGGCATCCAGGCATTTTTAGACGATTGGCAAAAAGTGGCGAAATAACTTTGGTATAATTCAACTAGATTAGGCCAGGTGGTGAAATCGGTATACACGCAAGACTTAAAATCTTGTGGACGCAAGTCCGTGAGAGTTCAAATCTCTCTCTGGCCACTAAACCAAAAAAGCGGAGAGTAGCGCAGTTGGCAGCGCGCACGGTTTGGGACCGTGAGGTCCCGGGTTCGAGACCCGGC
>PCSQ01000033.1:381-3215 GCA_002772455.1 Candidatus Beckwithbacteria bacterium CG23_combo_of_CG06-09_8_20_14_all_47_9
GGACTTTGAGGTCATTGTTGTCGATGGCGGCTCAAGTGATAAAACCGTCAAATTGGCCCGGTCGTTTTCTCCGTCCTTGCCCCGGTTAACTGTAACTTTCAGCCCCAGGCCTCATGTTTGCCATCAGCGGAATTTGGGAGTAAAAACTGCCAAAGGAAAAATCTTGATGTTTATGGACGCGGATAGCCGTTTGGACCCGGAATTTTTACTCGGGGCCCGCTACCGCTGGGAAACCAGCCAGGCGGAGGTACTGTCTTTCTGGTTTAAACCGGATATTATTAACACCAGGAATGAATCGATTGCCTTAGCCGTTAATCTTTTTCGGGAACTGCAGAATAATCTTAACCCGCGTTATTTACTGGAAGCGTTGTTTATGATTAAAAAAGACCGGTTTTTAGCCGCTGGCGGCTTTGATGAAAGCATTAATTACGCCGAAGGCAGTCAATTGATCCGGACCTTGGTTAAGCAAGGTAATGTCTCGAAAATTGTCCGCGATCCGGTGTTTACTTTTTCTTTCCGGCGGCTGCGGCGGATGGGCTTACTGACGATGGCGGGAACCATGGCCCGGTTGGAGTTGTCTAACTTGATCGGGAAAAACTATCAGAGCTTTGTGGCTAAAAAAATCTATCCGATGGTTGGCGGCAGTCAATTCCGTTACAACCAGAAAGCTAAAAATCAGTTTGTGATTAAAATTAAGAAATTGTTAATGGATCTTGATCGGGATTTTTAAGTGCCGATTTTAAACTCGACCACCTGGCCATCGGAAAGACAGTAGTCCCGGCCGACGGTTTTGACCAAACCGGCCTCGCGGGCTTTGACCCAGCCGCCGATGCGGACAAAATCAGCGCAGCTGACGACGTCGGCCTTGATAAAATTTTTGATAAAATCGGTGTGGATGACGCCGGCCGCCTGCTGGGCGGGCGTATTTTTGGCAATGGTCCAGGCGCGGGCTTCGAGCTTGCCGGCGGTTAAAAAAGACATTAAGCCGAGGGTGTCGTAAGCGACTTTAATTAAACGGTTTAAGCCGGTTTCTTTAAGATTGTATTGGTTTAAAATTTCCTGCTGTTCGGCCGGAGAAAAATCAACCATTTCCGCTTCCAGTTTGGCGCAGAGATACAGGCTGGGCTGGTTAGGTGGATCCGGCGGCTGGTTAAGCTGATTTTCGGAGACATTAAAAACAAAAATCACCGGTTTTAAAGTTAACAGGCCCAAGGGTTTAATTGACTCGAGTTCATCTTCGGTTAAGGTTTGGTCCCTGACCGGTTGGCCCTGGTTGAGCCGGGCTTTGATTGATTCGAAAACCGCGGGAGAGCCTTTGGGTTGTTTATCCAGGGTAGCTAAATCGGCCAGCATCAGTTCCGACTCAATCGTGTCGATATCCCCTTTCGGATCAATATCCTCGTGGACGTGGACGATGTTGGGATCATTAAACAGCCGGACGGCGTGGATGATAACTTTAACCTCGCGGATTTTGGCTAAAAACTGGTTGCCCAGGCCTTCGCCTTGGGAAGCGCCTTTGACCAGGCCGGCAATGTCGTAAAACTCGATCGCCGCCGGAACGATTTTTTCCGTTTGGACAATTTTGGCTAAAACCGGCAGGCGTTCGTCGGGCACTTCGACGACGCCGACGTTGGGTTCGATCGTGGCAAACGGGTAGTTGGCGACCAAAGCCACCTGCTTTTTGAGCAGGGCGTTAAACAGAGTCGATTTACCGACGTTGGGTAAGCCGACGATGCCGACGGATAGGTTCATGTTATGATTGTATCACTCTATGAGTAAACTAATTTATATTATTTTGGCTTCGGGGGTGATTAGCTTGGGGGCCTTGGCCGGGGTCTTAACTTTGGCGATTAATGAAGCCAAATTAACCCGGGCGCTAATGCTGTTGGTGTCGCTTTCGGCCGGGGCGATGATGGGCGGGGCATTTTTGCACCTGTTGCCGGAAGCGGTCGAGGTGTTGCCGCCGGACTTGATGCTGGCCATAGTTTTGTTATCTTTTATGGGCTTTTTTCTGGTGGAAAAATTGGTGCATTGGCGCCATTGCCATAAAGGCCACTGCCCTACCCACACTTTCGGCTATTTAAATTTGATCGGCGACGCCGTTCATAATTTTATCGACGGCCTGATCATTGCCGCCGCCTTTTTAACCGATATCCGGTTAGGGTTAGTGACGGCGACGGCGGTGGCTTTGCACGAAATTCCCCAGGAAATCGGCGATTTCGGGGTGTTACTGTACTCCGGCTTTACTAAAACCCGGGCACTAACGGCTAATTTTTTAGTCGCCCTGACCGTAGTTTTAGGCGGGGTGATTGGTTACTATTTATCTTTTTGGCTGGAAAATTTAGTCGGCTGGCTGCTGCCGGTGGCCGCCGGCGGGTTTATTTACATCGCCGCTTCGGACCTGATGCCGGAAATCCGCAAAGAACCCAGCCTGAAAAAATCCCTGATTTATTTTGTGACGTTTTTAGCCGGCGCGGCGATGATGTATTTGGTAAAATAGAGGCATGCGGGATTAGTTGATCGGTTCAACGTCAGCTTTCCAAGCTGAAGAGATGGGTTCCACTCCCATATCCCGCTCAAAAGTGACTGACACTTCAGGTTCCGAACCTGAACTCACTTGCCATAATACTCCCTGTGATTTGATGATTTA
This sequence comes from Candidatus Beckwithbacteria bacterium CG23_combo_of_CG06-09_8_20_14_all_47_9, assembly GCA_002772455.1. Classification (GTDB taxonomy): domain Bacteria; phylum Patescibacteriota; class Microgenomatia; order UBA1400; family CG1-02-47-37; genus CG1-02-47-37. The sequence goes on from PCSQ01000033.1 coordinate 3,032, forward strand.
CGATGATGGTAAAACGGGTGAAGTTGCCAAAGAAGATTAAAACTAGCTAAGTTTGACAAATTCCGGACCGGAATAAATTGTCACCAGAGTGTCCCGTTTTCCAGACAGTAATCCGGCCCGGCGGGTTTTCTGGGCTGTCAGTAATGTATCCTGATAAACAATCTGGCTGATGACGGTTTCAACA
>PCSQ01000033.1:3237-3379 GCA_002772455.1 Candidatus Beckwithbacteria bacterium CG23_combo_of_CG06-09_8_20_14_all_47_9
CAATCAAACAGCGGGCAAAGAAGTTACCGATAAAAAAGGCACCGATAAATTTGGCAGAATCCGGCCAGCCGTGATTATCCACGAAAGCACACTGGCTGACTACCGATAAAGGCAAGCCGAAAAATCCCGGCTCGACGGCAAT
>PCSQ01000011.1:0-147 GCA_002772455.1 Candidatus Beckwithbacteria bacterium CG23_combo_of_CG06-09_8_20_14_all_47_9
TAACGGTACGGTTAATTTAAACGGTAATGAAATTAATCAAACCGGCCCGGACTGGCAGGCGGAGACAAAATACCACGGGACCCCAACCGGGTTTAGTTATTTCCAGCGTTTGCTGGCCGATGACCCGGACGCGGAGGCTCACGGCGT
>PCSQ01000011.1:177-642 GCA_002772455.1 Candidatus Beckwithbacteria bacterium CG23_combo_of_CG06-09_8_20_14_all_47_9
CGATGCCATATCCGTTGCCTCAGGCGAAAATAGGATTATTTTAGTTAACGGATACGCCGATATTAATCATAATATTAACGTGGATCCCGGCGGGTTTTTAGCGATTATTGCTTCGGGGGATATTACCGTGGCTGATGATGTCACTAATGTCGAGGGGGTGTTTATCAGCGACGGGATTTTTTCTTCCGGCACCGGAAACAAGCAATTGATCGGCGAGGGCATGTTTACCGGCTGGACCGGCATCAGCCTGGGCCGGGCGCTGGCGGATAACACGGTGACCCCGGCGGAAAAGTTTATCTACCGGCCGGATTTGTTGCTCAACGCCTACCGTTATCTATTTTCGCTCAACATTGCCTGGCGGGAAGTGGCGCCGTAATGAATATCGTGAACTATTTTGTTAAGAGAGGCTTCGGTTGTTGAAGATTAATTTCCAAGTTAACTGATTTAAGGGCTTTTTGGGGCAAT
>PCSQ01000011.1:677-971 GCA_002772455.1 Candidatus Beckwithbacteria bacterium CG23_combo_of_CG06-09_8_20_14_all_47_9
TTTATTTTTGTCATCGAAATCCACTAAAAGATCGCTTCTGACTTCTTCGGTTTTGGCGGCTTTCCTTTTGCCGTTGTAGTAAAGGTACATGGCATCGGCGTAGGGATCGTAAGTAATGTTCATAATTTGCCTTTAATGACAGGTTTTATTTTTTTTAATCTGTTTGAATTAGTTTTGTAAACTGTAATTACTATTATACGCTTTTCTTTGGCTTTTTTGTAAACTACAATTAAGGCATGGCGATTAAGTTTTTTGCCAACCAATGGATTGCCTTGAACATCTTCACTGGAAATA
>PCSQ01000011.1:1016-3029 GCA_002772455.1 Candidatus Beckwithbacteria bacterium CG23_combo_of_CG06-09_8_20_14_all_47_9
GGTGAAAACTATCATCATAATTTTTCCCTAAAGTTTATTATAGTATATTCGGCCCATATATAACATTGCCTGGCGGGAAGTGGCGCCGTAACCGACCCTTGACAATTCTTTACTTTATTGATAATCTTTACTTAATATGAATTCTTTACAAACTTATACTTTGCCGGTGAGCGGAAAAGGCCAGGTGACCATCCCGATCGGCGTCAGGCAAATGCTGGATTTAGGGAAAACCAATCAGGTCTTGGCGGTAGTTTACGGCAAAAAAGTGGAATTGCGGTCTCCCGGCTTATCACTCAAAGAAATTTTCGGTTCGGTTAAACCGATTAAAAAAACGTTCAGGCAAATGAGCCAAATCGTTAAAGCCGAAAGGGCCAGGCGGTATCGGGATGAAGCCTGAATTCGTTGACGCTAATGTGTTTATCCGGCTTATCACTAATGATGATCCGGTCAAAGCCGAAAAATGCTACCAGTTGTTTCAAGCGGCGGAAAAAAGAAAAATTATTTTAACCACGAATGAGTCGATTTTGGCCGAGGTAGTTTATATTTTGTCGTCCCGGGCCTTATACGGCCTGAAGCCGGTGAGGATTAAGTCATTGCTGCTGCCCCTGATTAATCTTAAAAGTTTGCAATTGGACAGGAAAAGGGAATTCTTACTGGCGCTGGAAATTTATGCCCAAAAGTCAATTGATTTTGAGGACTCGCTGGCGGCCGCCAGAATGCACTTCGATAAAATTGCCGTGATTTACTCTTATGACCGGCATTTTGATAAATTGCCCGGGGTGAAAAGAATCGAACCGTAACAATTGGTATTGACAAAACAATGTAATAGTAATACATTAAGATATGACTTATTTACAGGTAAGATTGGAACCGGCAATAAAAACCGAGGCAGAGATGGTTTTGGATCAATTGGGTTTATCCATGACCCAGGCGGTGAAGTTATTTTTTAAGCAGGTGATTATGAGAAAAGCCATTCCTTTTTCAGTGATTATTCCCGAGAAAAAGAGAGCTTATGTTACGGCGGCAGAAGAAGCGATGATTGAGGAAAGTTTGCAGCAAATTGGCCAGGGTAAGGCAGTCGAGATTGATATGAACGATGAGCGCGAGGTAAAGAAATATTTCGGAGTTTAATGTATCAACTGATATTTGGCGAAAATTTTTGGAAGATTTACCAGCACGAGTGCGGCAGGAATCGGCAATTGAAGCAGAAAGTAGTCAAGGCCTTAAAGCAATTGGCAGTTGATCCGAAACAACAGGGTTTAAAAGCCCATAAAGTGGGAACAACCAAGTTTGGGGAAAAATGGTCAGCCTCGATTACCGGGGATTTACGGGTAATTTGGGATTACAGTCAGGAAAAAGGGAAGATTTTAGTTTTAGGTTTGGGCGGGCACAGCGGCGGAAAGAAAGTTTACCGATAAAATGGTTCTTGACAGTTGTGTATACAATTGCTACACTAGGTATATATGGATACGGCAGTGATAAATATTCGGACACAAGCCAGCGTTAAAGAGCAGCTCCAGCGGGTGGCCGAGGAGTTGGGCTTGACTGTCAGCGCCCTGATTAACGGTTTAATCAAGCAGGTAATTAGGACAAAAAGAGTGGAGTTTTCTACTCGTGAGGAAATTCCTTCACCTTATATGATTAAAATGCTTAAAGAATCGGAAGAGGATATTAAAAAAGGTAGGGTGTCGCCGGCTTTTGATAATGCTGACGATGCTATTGCTTGGCTGGAAAATCCTCACCCGAAATATGCTAATAAACTCTAGCCAACGTTTTAAGAGAGAAAAATTTCAGCAAAGATTAAGATTATTTCAAACTAATCAATATCTGCCTTTACTGAATAATCATGGATTAACTGGTAAGTGGCGTGGTTTTCGGAGCATTAATATTACCGGTGATTGGCGGGCTATTTTTGTAGTGGTTGATAGGAAGAGGATAACCTTTGTAGCTTTTGGGACACATAGTCAGTTATACGGTTGAGCTGTGGTAAGATAATTCCATGCGTTATTCGAA
>PCSQ01000091.1 GCA_002772455.1 Candidatus Beckwithbacteria bacterium CG23_combo_of_CG06-09_8_20_14_all_47_9
AACCGGCGACGTTTCCTTCCGGCCGCCGCTCCCTTTGGAAGTGCCGGTGCAGACGGAAGAGTTTTTTAATTGGTTAAACAGCGATGCCGGCCGGGATGTTCACCCGGTCATGCGTGCCGGGATTACCCATTATGAACTGGCGCGGATCCATCCGTTTATTGACGGCAACGGCCGGGTGGCCCGGGCGTTTGCCCTGCTGGTTTTATACCGCGAGGGCTATGATATTAAACGGTTTTTTTCTTTGGAAGAACATTTTGATCAAAACCCCGAAGAATATTACGCCGCCCTGCAAAAAGTGAGCCGGGACAAAGGCGATTTTACTTCATGGCTCGAGTTTTTTACCAAAACCGTGGCTTTGGAACTGACCAAAATTAAAGAACGGGTGCGGAATCTATCGATCGATTGGCGCTGGCGCGACCGCCTGGGCCGGCAGATTGAGCTGAACGGAAAACAGATTAAACTGATCGAATTTTTTGCCGATAAAGACAAAATTGCCGCCCGGGAGGCGCTGACGGTTTTGCCCAATGTTTCCCCGGACACAATTTTACGCAACATTAATGATTTGGTGAAAAAGGGCGTCTTAAAGAAGCGGGGAATTACTAAGAATGCGTATTACATGATGAGGAAATAGGAGAGGATGTTATTTAAAAGATTATCAGAGTACTGGCAGGAGATTGATAAGACCGGTTCGCGGTTGGAAATGACGGCGATTTTGGCGCGATTATTTAACGAGTTGATTGCCGGGGAAATTGACCTGGCGGTGAACTTGTCTTTGGGGCGGCTGCGGCCGAAGTATGAAGGGGTGGAGTTTAATTTGGCGGAAAAAATGATGGTGCGGGTAATCGCCTCGGCCTATAACCGACCGGTGGACGAGGTGGAAAAGTTGTTTAAAAAAACCGGGGATTTGGGGGTAACCGTGACACAGTGTTACAAAAAGACAGTGTCACAGTCTCACCCCAGCCTGCGCGGGGCAAGCAGTGTCACGGAAATATATAACCGGTTGCTGGCTATTGCCCAAGATTCCGGTTCGGGCAGCCAGGAGCGAAAAGTGCAGCAGATGGCCGATTTAATCAAAAATATGGACGGTTTGTCTGCCCGGTATTTAGTCCGGATTCCGATCAATAATCTGCGTTTGGGTTTTTCGGAAATGACGGTATTGGACGGTTTGAGCTGGATGGCCAAAGGCGATAAAAGCCTGCGGCCGGATTTGGAGCGGGCGTTTAATGTTTGTGCTGATATTGGCCTGATTGCTAAAGAATATAAGAATAAAGGAATACAGAAAATAAGAAGAATAAAACCACAGATTGGCGTGCCGATCAGGCCGCAAAAGTCCGAGCGGTTGCCGTCGGCGGATAAAATTGTGGAAAAACTGGGGGGTATTCACCCCCTAAAGCAGGGGTTTGCGGTTGAGGGCAAGTGGGATGGGCTCCGGGTGCAAATTCATATAGATAAACCATTGGTGAGAATTTTTTCCAGAAACTTGGACAATATGACGGCGATGTTCCCGGAGATTACCGCGGCGGCGGCCCAGCTGCCGGCGGAGAGCGTGATTTTGGACGGCGAAGCCGTGGCCTATGATAATAAAACCGGCAAACTGTTATCTTTCCAGGAAACAGCCCAGCGTAAAAGAATCCATGGTGTGGCCGGCAAAGCCAAAGAATTGCCGATTAAAGTTTTTATTTATGATTTGCTTTTATTGAATGGGAAAACATTGATTGCCGAACCGTTTATTAAGCGCCGGCAGGAATTGGAGAAAATTATGTCTGTGCCGGCGGGAGGGTTGGAGCTGGCAAAGCAAGAAATAGTGACTGACACCAAAAAATTAAGAGAATTAAGAGAGAAATATATACATTTGGGGCTTGAAGGGGTGATGTGCAAAAAATTAAACGAACCCTACCGGGCCGGGGCGCGCAACTTTAATTGGGTGAAGTTTAAAAAAGTCACCCAGGGCGAACTGGCCGACACGATCGATGCGGTAGTGATGGGGTATTACTTGGGTAAAGGCAAGCGGACGGGATTCGGGATCGGGGCATTCCTTGTCGGCGTGCCTAACGAAAAAGGGGCAATTGGCTCGATTGCCAAAATCGGTACCGGTTTATCCGACGAGCAATGGCGGGAATTGAAAGTTCGATGTTCGAAGTTCGAAGTGCGAAGTAAGCCGGAGGAATACTTAGTGGATAAAAATTTGGATTGTGATGTGTGGGTGAAACCGGAATTAGTCACCGAAATTATGGCCGATGAAATTACCAAGAGCCCGATCCACGCTTTCGGTTTGGCCCTGCGTTTCCCGCGCCTAGTTCGTTTCCGCGACGATAAAAAGCCGGACGAAGCGACCAGTAAAGCCGAGTTGGAAAAATTATTTAAGCTGCAGAGTGTTTAGATTTAACCAGCGGCAGGCGTTCTTTACCTTGGGAATCGCGGATGGTGTTTAAGAGCAGGCGCTTTAAAATTTCAGTGAAGTTTATGTCGTAAAGATCCAAAATATTGGCCAAGGCGCAGTCGAGCTCTTTAGGCCCGAAAGCCGGGTTGGAATTAGAGTCGATAAAATAGTAGCGACCGGAGGAATCGAGGCGGATGTCAAACTTGGCGTAGTCGGCCATATCCGTAATCTCAAAGGCTTTTTTGACATAGTCGCGCAGAAGCGGGTCATGATACTTTTGGTAATGAAACGTGTCTTTTTCCCATTGGTCTTCAAAAGCGGCAAATAAATATTTGTCTTTTTGACGCTTTTTGGGAAAGACTTTTTCGCCCACGTAAACTTTTTTATTCAGGCCTTCCAAAAGCATGGCCGTCAGTTCCCGGCCGACGATAAATTCTTCAACCAGCACCGGCTGATTATAGGTTTCGATTAAAAACTTGACCCGTTCGCGCAAATGCTTTTCGGTTTCGGAAACGGCGTTTTTGGTAATTTCCACCGCGCCGTGGATTTCGTTTAGTTTGGAGATTAAAGGGAACCGGAGAGTGGGGTCAAGCTGATCCAAGGCAGTATTAAATAATTGGTAGCGGGGAACGGGAATGCCGTTTTGCTCCAGCAGTTTTTTAACCAAAAATTTGTTGTAACACAGCGCTTCGCCTAAAATGCCGGCGCCGGTGTAAGGCAGGTCCAGCAGTTCTAAAATTCCGGGAATACTGGAAGCCAAATATTCATTGCCTTTGACCGAACCGACCAAATTTAAGACTACGCTTGGCCGGTCGTGCCGGAGGCGCCCCGGCAGGGTGGCATCACCCGGATACAAGTGGACCCGGATTTTCATCCGCCGCAAATATTTGGCCACCACCCGGGCGTCGTGATAAGCATCCTTTTCCGTTAAATACTGCGCTTCGGTCGGAAAGTATTTTCGTTTCACCTCGGAGTAAATGATGCCGACTTTTTTAGGCAGATGAAATCCGTTTGTTTTCATTTAGTAAATAATAATATAAAGTAATTCTGATGAAAAGCAAGGTAATTAATTTGCCGCACACCCGTTCCTTAATTGCTAAAAAAAGCCGGCATAATCGATTACTGCCAAAGAGAGTAGTAATTCTTCACAGCGAGGTCAAGCGGAAATATTTTCCCACCAACGCCCAGTATTTAACCGAAAGAGGGGTCGATAAAGACGCCGCCTCGTTTATCCCTTATTTAGAACGTATGGGGGTGAAAGCGGTGGCTCTGCCGGCTGACGCCAAGATTACCAATAGGCTGCGGCGGTATAAGCCGGACTTGGTGATTGATTTGGTGGATAGCGTCCGCGGCTGTGAGTATTTGTCTTCGACTGTGCCGGCGATGCTGGAACTTTTGGAAATTCCTTACACCGGTGCGAGCATGCTGGGCTATACGTTGTGCATGAATAAATATATGACTAAAAAATTGCTGCAGCAGCATGGTTTGCCGGTGCCCAAGTTTCAGTTGTTTACTTCGTGGCGGCAGGCGCTGGACCCGTCGCTTCATTACCCGGTGATTTTAAAATTAAACGAGGTTCACGGCAGTTTGGAAATCACCCGTGACTCGATTATTGAAAATGACCGGCAGTTGCGGCGGCGTCTGCACTGGCTAATGAAAACCTATGACCAGGACGTCCTGGTAGAAGAATTTATTGAAGGCCGGGAATTTGCGGCGTTTGTATTTCAGGCTTACAACAAGAAAGTGTACGCGATCGAACGGGTGTTTGCCGACGGGCAAAGGCAGAAAAAATATAATTTTTTAGATTTTGATTTAATATGGCGGGGAAAGGAAGAGGACTATTTTAATCAAGTGCGGCATCAAAAGTACCACGATCGGCTGTTGGACGCCTTAGTTAAAAAAGCGTTTGAGATAGTAAAGATGGATGATTACGGTAAGTTTGACCTGCGCATGGACCGGTTGGGAAATTATTATTTTATTGACTCCAACCCCAATTGTCATTTTGCCCCGCCGCATCATTTTTGCGATATGACTGAAACAATGGAAAAGTACGGTGTCCCGTTTCGGGTGCTGCTTAAAAAAATGCTGATTAACACGATGCGGGAGTGGAGTTTGTGAGGTGGTGGCCTGCGTGCGCAGGCAGGCCGTTACTTAAAAGCGCGGTCATTTTTTCCTGATACTCGTAAGCGGTTTTTTTGTTGGGAGCGATGATGGTGTATAAGAGATACTTGTTTTTTAGCCAATTTTCGGAGTTGACGATGATGCCGGTGCGGGTTTGGGGCAAGTAAAGCAGGGGGGCCAGAGCGGCGAGCAGATTATCCAGGTTAGTCCAGCGGTTTTTGGTTAAGCGGAAGTTGTCCCGATTCAGCACATAGACCTGATTAAGAAAATCGCTGCCGATTAGTTTTTTAACAATTTTATAAGTATCGGTCCAGCCGGTGTTCCGGGTGTTGGTCTCGCTGACATAGAGCTGGCCGTTTTTGCCGGCGATCATATCCACATCAAAATGGCCCCGGTAGCCGGCGGCGGCATACCTTTCGGCAATATAGTAGCCGGTGTCCAGCATCCGGGTTTTTAAACGGTGGGGCAGAATCTCGGCATTGACATCCATGCCGTAATATTCGCCTTTATCGGTTACCGCTAAAACGCCGTGAAAAAGCATTTCCAGCTGGCCGTTTTGCTTGATTTTGAATTCGACATTGGGAAAGCCGCCGTCGATGGCGGTGTTGACATTAACCAGGTCCTCGACCACGATGGGGAACATTTCCCAATATTCTTCCCGGTTTAAGATTGCTTCCAGTTTGGCGACGCAAGCCGGGTAGTCATCGGGCAGGTCGTTTTCCCGGAAGATAAGCACGCCGTTGCCGCCGCTGCCCTTATTGGTTTTGATGACCACGCCTTTATTTTTTAAATATTTGTGGGCGGCGATCCGGCTGGCGTCAAACCGGCCGACGCAGATTAAACCGTCGGGCATGGCCAGGTCCGGTTCAGCCGCCGCCGATTGCTGGGCCAATTGCCGGATGCCGGATTTAGAGCCGAAGAAGTTGACCGTCCAGGCAGAATCGAGAGCCGGCGATTCCGGAGTGCGGACGCTTAAGCCGGCTTGGACCAAGGCGGCTTTTAGCTGGTAAAATTGCGGCGAGGCAGAGTAGGAAAGCAGGGTAACTTCCTGATAGGATTTAAGCTGGGTGATCAGCCGGCGGAAATTTTCCTTATCCTCAATCAAGTCCAGGCAAAGCTGGTGGGTTTTACAATCCGGGGTGATAATTTGGCCAGTTTTGCCTTTAAGCAAACTTTGGACGTAAGTTTGGAACTCGGCAGCGATCGGTTTGGGGGAAATGTAAATAAACTCGGTTTCGGCGGCGGCCGTCGCTAAAAAGAAACAATCGCTGGTGTTTTCCATGGTTTCAATGTCTTCGACCAAACGGACGGAATCGGAATAGGCGTTGACAAAACTCCACTCGTCTTCAACGACGTTATAAAGATAAACGGTAATATTTTTTTCCACAATAAAAATGACTATAACACGATATTGACAGAAATTAAATTGTATTGTATCATCATGTACAATGAGAGTTAAAAAGTTTGACTGGGATAAAGGCAATGTCGAGAAAAACCTGGTCAAGCATAAAGTTGATTTCCGCGAAGCCGAGGAAATCTTTTTTAACAAAAAGATTAAATTCTATCCTGATTGGAAACATTCTATAAAAGAAGATAGGTTTATTGCTTTAGGGGTAACCAATAAATCAAGAAAATTAACAATTATTTTTACGAAGCGAAAAAATGAAATAAGAATAATTTCTGCCAGAGATCAAAATAAAAGAGAAAGGAAACAATATGGCCAAAATTAAAATAATTCCCCGGTTCAAAAATGAAGATGAAGAGCGAAAATTCTGGGATACGCATGATGCTTTAGATTATTTTGACACGTCCAATGAGATTAAGTTTGATTTGTCTGAATTAAAACCGTCAACCAAGCCGATTACGGTAAGACTGACGGAGTCTTTGATTGCCGGCTTAAAACATCTGGCAAATAAAAAAGACGTACCCTATCAATCGCTGATGAAAATTTATTTGGAAAAAGCGGTTGAACGGGATTATCAAAAATTGGCGTGGTGAAATTTAATCAGGAAATTTAAAGATTTTTAGCAGCGGAGTGTACATGTCTTTTTGGGGATTGGCCTGGAGTTCGGCCAGAGTATTTTTATCGGTGAACTTTAATTTAGCAAAACCGCGGACAATCAGCAATGGGGTTTGCTCGGCTCCTTCGCCGATCATCGCGCCGCTTAAAGCGGCCAGCGCGTCAACCAGATTGGAGTTTCCCTGAATAATTTTGTCTCCGAAAATATCTTTTTTACCGGCGTAGTTTTTATTGGGGTGGAAGCCCCAAAAGCCAATAGAAATCCCCATATGGCCCCAACGAAGCGGCAGACAAAAACTGTCGATAATCATCACCCCGAGTTCGTTAAGGCGATGTTTATTTTTTAGATAACGCCAAATTTTTTTAGCCGCCAGAGCCGGATTTTTCGGCCACAAAACATAATACCCATGGCTATTGGTCCGGTCGATGCCGGCGTAGGGAGTCAGAACCGTCTCTTTTAAAGTTAAGCCATGGATATGGCCGGGGATAATTCCGTCAGCCTCCTGTTTAATTAATTGAAGTTTCTGGGTCATCGATTTTGCCGGCACAAACCGGCCCTGGTGGATCGAAACAATTTTGGAAGTGACGACGACGACGTCTTTTTCTTTTAGACGCGGCAGAAACCCGTCCAATAATTTATATAAATTGCCCTGATCCTGCGGCGGCGTAAATTTTCCGGTTTTAATGGGGATAAAATCCATGACTAATTTTTTTTAATTATCACCATTTTTTGTTTGCTATCCAGAGTTAAATTAAATCTATTTTCAAAGATATCTTTTCTGCCTAAAAGCAGAGGCATGGAATTGGCACCGGCATCAACGGCTGAAGCGGTGATCGATAATTCCAGCCGTCCGAATTTTATCGGCAGTAAAAATTCATAAGTTTTTATCTTTATCCCGCCGACCCCAAAAGTGTAGCTGACTTTGCATTTGTCTTTTTCTATTCCCAGAACAGGAAGAATGTGAACCGGTAAGGTGGTGACATCGGCCCCGGTGTCGACCAAAAAATCAAACTCCCGGTAACCGTAAATTGTTTTTAAGTCCAACTTGGCGATGGGATAAAAAAGCCTGCCTAAACCCTCAATTTCGGCGTATTCAAAGGGAAATTTTAAAAACATAGCGGGTGTTATCCCGGGGGACCCAAGAAATTGTTACACCCAGTTTTTCTTTCATTTTTTTGACTAAAAGATCAATTCTTTTGGAATGGGCGACCACCTTGCCGGTTTTCTTGTTTCGAGCCACATAACCGGCCCCGTATTTTTTAACTAAAGCTGAAATATTGACTGGTTTCATATATTTATATGATAACATAAAGAATGACGGAAAACAGGGGTTTGAGTCAAAAAGAAGCAGAAAAAAGACTTAAGCAGTTCGGCTTAAATGAATTGGCCGCCAAAAAATCGACGACCGGCGCCGAAATTTTATTGGACCAATTCCGATCGCCGCTGATCTACATTCTTTTACTGGCAATGGTAATTACCGGCGGGGTTTTGCGCGACGTTAAGGATACGGTTATTATCGGTTTAGCGGTCGGCGTTAACACTCTTTTGGGGTTTATCCAGGAAAGGAAAGCCAATCGGTCGCTGGAGGCTTTGAGCCAATTTTTACAGCCAAAAGCCAAGGTTAAAAGAGACGGCCGGTGGCAGGACATTGAAGCCAAGTTGATTGTGCCGGGCGACGTCGTCCGACTGGAGATTGGAGTAAAAGTGCCGGCAGACGGCCGGATAACCCTGGATGGCAGTTTGAGCCTGAACGAAGCGGTGCTAACCGGGGAATCGATGAGCGTGGCTAAAAGGGTTAATGATGAAATATATATGGGGACAACAGTCGCGGCCGGGATCGGCGAAATGGTGGCCGAAAAAACCGGTCAGATGACAAAATTCGGAGCGATTGCCGCCAATTTGAAAGCCACTAAAGAAGAGGCGACGCCGCTTCAGAAGCAGATCGGTAGTTTAGCCAAGGTAATGGCGTGGGTGGTGCTGGTCGTTTCCGGAGCGATTATGGTTATCGGCCGGGCGCGGGGAGTTAGTTTGACGGAAATTTTTCCGACCGGAGTAGCGCTGGCGGTTTCGGCGATTCCTGAAGGTTTGGCCATCAGCCTGACGGCAATTTTGGCTTTGGGGATGCAGCGGATTTTAAAAAGAAAAGCTTTGGTGCGCAAGCTGATCGCCGCGGAAACGCTGGGGTCGGTAACGGTGATTTGCGCCGATAAAACCGGGACTTTGACCGAAGGCAAGATGCGCGTGGTTAAGGCGCTGACCGACGACGAGCCGCTGCTGGCTAAAACCGCGGTCCTTTGCAATGATATGCGCGACCCGCTGGAAATTGCGATGATGGACTGGGGGCGGGAAAAATTTAAAGATGAGGTGAAACGTTTAGATTCGATTCCTTTTGATCATGAAAAAAAATACATTGCCACTTTACACCCCGGAATTTTATTTGTTTCCGGCGCGCCGGAAGTCGTTTTAGCCAAATGCGAAAAACCTAATTTTAAGCCGGAGGCGTTAAGCGCCGAAGCGAAAAAAAGCCACCGCTTGGTCGGTTTTGCTTATAAGCAGTGTCACAGCGCCACCGTGTCACATAAAGATATTAAAAACTTGACCTGGCTGGGAGTTCTGGTTTATGAAGATCCGGTCAGAGACGGGGTGAGGGAAGTGTTGGCGACGGCTAAAAAGGCCGGAATCGGCATTAAACTAATCACCGGCGATTACAAGGAAACGGCCGAAGCGGTGGCCGGACAGTTGGGGATAGAATTACAGGCTGTTTACAGCCGGGTAACGCCTCAAGAAAAATTGAAAATCGTGGAAGAACTTCAGAGACGGGGCGAGGTCGTGGCGATGACCGGCGACGGGGTTAACGACGCGCCCGCGCTCAAAAAAGCGGACATCGGCATCGTCGTTTCCGGCGCTTCGGATGTAGCCAAAGAAACCGCGGACATGGTTTTGCTCGATAACAATTTCGGTACGATCGTGGCGGCAATAGAGGAAGGGCGAATGATCCAGGATAACCTCAAAAAGGTAATTTTATACCTGCTTTCCGATTCGTTCGGCGAAGTGATTATTGTGGTGCTGTCGATTATAGCCGGGACACCGTTGGCGATAACCGCCGGCATGATTTTGTGGATCAATTTGATCTCCGACGGCCTGCCTAATTTGGCATTAACGATCGAACCCAAAGAAGACAACCTGCTGCTGCGCGGGCCCAGAAGAAACCAACCGCTTTTGTCGGGAGAAATGAAGCTGATGATTGGTTTGATCTCGGCTGTTTCGGCATTTCTAGCCTTTGCCGCCTTCTGGTATTACTGGCACCATCCGGCTTACGGTTTGGAGCAGGCGCGGTCGGTGGCGTTTTCCGTTCTGGGTTTAAACTCGCTGTTTTACGTTTGGTCGGTCCGGTCGCTCTCCCGGCCGGTGTGGCAGGACAATTTCATTAAAAACCCGTGGCTGATAGCAGCCGTGGTAATCGGTTTGGGCCTGCAGCTGACCGCCTTGTATACGTCTTTAGGCCGGGAGTTGTTAGGGACAGTGGCCTTAGACATAAACGAGTGGCTGGTAGTGATCGCGGCCAGTTTGAGTATGATGGTAATCGTGGAAAGCTTTAAACGAAGGTGGAGGTATTTAGCATGACTGTTTTTTACTTAATCGGCTTAATCTTTTTTTGTTGGTTATTAATCAAGGCGACTTCAATCGTTACCGGCAGTTTGGAGCGGTTGTCCCGCCTGCTCCATTTGGGCCAGTTTGCCATCACTTCACTGCTTTTGGCGTTTGCGACCAGCATCCCTGAATTGGTTGTTGGCGTAACCGCGGCGCTTGAGGGCCGGCCGAGTTTGTCTTTGGGCGTGGTTTTGGGCAGTAACATTGCCAACCTGTCTTTAGTCGTGGGAGCGGCGGCGATATTGGGCGGAACCTTGTCCGTTGCCGGGCAGTGGTCAAAAATGGATATTTTCAGCGTTTTTTTGAGCGGCGCTCTGCCGCTGATATTGCTGATGGACGGAGTTCTGGGCCGGAGCGACGGCCTGATTTTGTTATTGGTTTACGTGATGTATAACTACGGCGTTTTGAAACAAAAACCGGCAGATTTGAGCCGGCCGGCCGGCCGGTTTAAGCTGACGATTTTAGACCATTCCGGTTTGCCGACGACTAGAACCGACAAGCTTTTGGCGTGGCTGTTTTTCGGTGTGGCGCTGTTGATTTTCAGCGCTGACATGATTGTTAAAATTGCCGTGTCTTTAGCTCAAAATCTGAACGTGCCGGTATTGGTGGTGGGTATGTTTTTGATCGCCATCGGGGCAACCTTGCCGGAATTATCTATCGAAGCCCGGGCAATCCGTCAGCATAAGGCGGGGATAGTGCTGGGAAATTTAACCGGCAGTATCGTGGTCAATTCGACTCTCATTTTGAGCATTGTCAGCCTGATTGCTCCGATTCGGTTGGGCGCCGGGAAAGAGTCGTATTTATTGGCCGCGGCCGTATTCGGATTAATGTTTTTGCTGTTTTGGTATTTTGTGAGAAGCAAGATGAAGCTGGAGCGCTGGGAGGGGTTGATTTTGGTAGTAGCCTATTTTATATTTGCCATTCTGGAATGGAATAAATAATGCAGCTAATTGCGGATTTACAGCTCCATTCCAAATACTCCAGGGCGGTAAGCCCGGACATGGTCATCCCGATTATGACCGAGTGGGGGGAGAAAAAAGGGATTGATTTAATGGCCACCGGCGACTGGACCCATCCGCTTTGGTTTAGAGAACTGGAAAGCAACTTGGAAGAAGCGGGCGAGGGGATATATAAGTTAAAGGGCAGTCAGAAAAAGACGCGCTTTTTTTTATCCGGCGAGATTTCTTCGATTTACACTGACGGCGGCCGCGGCCGGCGGGTACACACGTTATTTTTTGCCCCGAGTTTGGCCGTGGTTAAAAAAATTAATGAGGAATTGGTTAAACGCGGCGCCAATTTAAT
>PCSQ01000045.1 GCA_002772455.1 Candidatus Beckwithbacteria bacterium CG23_combo_of_CG06-09_8_20_14_all_47_9
TTATTGAGATCGCCGGTCGCGATTTCAGCAGTAATCCGAAAGCTGTCGTTAGCAAATACTAAGGTTTGCAAAAAAAACGCCACCACAAGATAAGCCAGTAGTGATGCGGAACTATAGTCGGCAATCTGGGAATATTCTGAAAAAACCGCGCCCCAAAAAAAATAAATCGTCAGAAAAGACAGCATCATTCTTACCCGCCACAGTAAGACGTTAAACCGGTAGACCAAAACGCTATCCCAATTTATTTTAAAAATCTGCCAATACTTTCTCATTTCAAGAAAAATCGCGGCCGGTAAACACTTCCCGGATGATGTCTTCAATACTGCTTTCGGTAATATTGAGATCAACCACCGGAAAACTTTTAAGCAGTTCGGCGGCAATTTGATTAACTTTTTCCCGCTTGACGGTAAATACCGTCCGCTTCGGCGTAAATGTTTTAATTTTGGCCGCCCGAATAGTGGCAAAGCTTTTCTTCTCCATCGGCCGGTCAAAAACCACTTCCAAAGTTTTCCGGTCGGCGTATTTTTTAATGATTTCTGACAATTTCCCGTCGAAAAAAATCTTGCCCTTATCGATGATAATCACCCGGTCGCAAAGTTCTTTGACGTCATCCATGTAATGAGAAGTTAAAATGATCGTCGCTTGGTATTTTTGGTTGTAGTCTTTAATAAATTCCCGGATTTTCTGCTGCATCACCACGTCCAAGCCGATCGTCGGCTCGTCTAAAAATAGCACTTTGGGTTGGTGCAAAAGAGCCGCCACCAACTCACACTTCATCCGCTGGCCCAAAGATAATTTGCGCACCTGAACTTTGATTACTTTGGTCAGATCAAGCATGGTGACCAAATCAGCAAAAGTTTGATCAAACTGCACCCGGGGAACTTCGTAAATTTCTTTGTTTAATAAAAACGAATCCAGGGCCGGCAAGTCCCACCAGAGCTGGTTTTTCTGGCCCATAACCAGAGAAAACTGTTTTTGAAAGGCTGGTTTTCGGTCAAAAGGAGTGTACCCCAAAACTGACACCTGGCCGGCAGTCGGATATAACAAACCGGACAAAACTTTTAAAGTCGTGGTTTTACCGGCACCGTTGGGGCCGATAAAACCGACCAACTCCCCGGCATCAATACTAAAAGAAACGTCGTCAACGGCTTTGACAGTCTCATATTTTCTTTTGAATAACGATTTTATCGATCCGGCCAAACCCGGCTCTTTTTGAAAAACCTGATAGTATTTTTTGAGATTGGAAACTTCGATTACGGCCATAATCAAAAGTATACCGCAAAAATCTAATATTCGTCGTGGGTGATAATGTCAGTCAAAATAAGATCCTGTTTGTCTTTGACAAAAACAATCCGTAGATTTCCTTCAATCCAAAAAGCCGACTCATTTATTCTTTCTCCTTTAAGTTTATGCACCCGAAGCGACTGATGGGATATATTATTCTGAAAAAGATCTATCTGCCGATCAATTTTAATTTTTAACTTTTGATTTTTACGGCAACGTTGTTTAAAGACCCGACGAAAATGCGAGGTAAAATATAGCCTCATAACAAGTCGTCGATCGACTTGAATCGGTGCGTTTTCCCTTCACGATGATCTTTTAGAGCCTTGAGCGCCACCGCTTCAGTTTTCGGACTCATTTTAAAAGTCGGCAAATCCATGTCTTCCACATCTTTAATCACTAAATGTTTAATGTAGGTAGCCAAGGCCAAACCAAAACGCTGGGCTTTTGAATCCAAATAATCATAAAGCGCCACCGGTAAAGTTACCTTAAGTTGAATTGTATCCATATAAATCAATAATAGTCCCTAATTAGTCCTTTGTCAAGGACCTTTTAACTTGACGCCGAAGTGTAATGACGCAGGGCAAAATTCCACAGGCGATGGGATAACCACAACAAAAACGCGGCGGCGCCAACACCATAAACCACCAACCAAGGTGAAAGTTTACCGATTAACGCCTGCGCCGGAATCGTCGCCACAAACGCCAAGGGAATGACAAAGGTAAATAAGGGCCGCAGAACTTTACCGGTAATGTCGATCGGGATCCGGGTTAATTGGTGGAACGGCCGGAATAAATGCTGAATATTATCAGCGCGACCCCACCAAAACACCGGTAATAATGTTATAAACCATAGTGCGTAGACAATTACCACTCCTGACAGAAAAATAATTAGTGAAAGTAATAAATTAATCATCGACACCGGCCAAAAATTATGTTTGACTAAATAAACCGCAATCACCGCCATGGCAATCGAACTGAAAAAGAAACTAAAGGAAAAGCGGCGCAGGGAAACCATAAATTGCGACGAGACCGGTTTGGTTAAAAATAAATCCAAACGGCCGGTATTAACTAATTCAACAAACTCTTCAAAATTAACTTCAAAACAACTATCAAAAATCCGATCGGATAAAAAATAGAGCGAGGTTAATAGTAAAATTTGTTCAATTGTCCAGCCATTAACCGCCCCGGTTTGCCGAAAGATAAAAATATAAGTCAGCAGAAAAACACCGGCCCAGGAAAAACTAATCAAGTTACTTAACCAAAAATGGGTCCGAAACTCCATTTCCCTGATTAAGCAATTTTTGAAAAAAGCCCAATAAAGTTTTAAATAACGACGCATTTAACCTCCGTAAGCGCTATAAACCCGGCTGCCCCGAGCGAGAGTGAAACGGTAAATAATGTAGGCCAAAACCGCCCAGCTGATGGCCATTGCCAAATCATAACCAGACGACTCTTTACCGATCATTAAAGACAGCGGAAAATACAGCACATATTTAAACGGCAGAATATTATTAACCGCCGTCAGTCCGGCCGGAAAAAAATCCAAGGGAATCAATTCCCCGCTTAAAAAAGTGGCCAGTATTTCAAAACCAAAGAACAGCCATCCCGCCTCTTCAAACCAAATCGTCGTCAAACCTAACGCCAGTTTAAGGAAAAAATTGATAGTAAAGGCCAAAACCAAACTGGTTATCACCAGCAAAATCTGCACCGGAGACACCGGCCAACCGGAAAAGTTGAAACCAAAGGTTTTGGCAATAATCAATAACAGCGGCAGGAAAAAGATCAGCCGCACCAAACGCCA
>PCSQ01000007.1:0-3312 GCA_002772455.1 Candidatus Beckwithbacteria bacterium CG23_combo_of_CG06-09_8_20_14_all_47_9
ACGCTTTAGACAGCCATCCGCAAATCGGTAATAACGCCGTAATTATCCGGGAACTGGGAGCCAAAATCAAAGAACCGCTATTCGAGGATTGGGGTTATACTGCTGAATTAAGCCAACTACAACCAATTGAGCAAATAAAAGCCTCGTGTGAAAAGCTATTTAATCATAAAGTTTTCGCGGTAGAAACAGGACCGAAATTAATTAAAACCATCGGAGTGGTTTCCGGCCGGGGTACACCGGAGATGGCCGAGATTGCCGAAATGGAAACCAAAGGCGTTGAATTATATGTTTCCGGCGAAACCAGCGAATGGGTTATCCACCAGATGCAAGAATCGCAGATCAATTATTTTTGCGGCGGCCACTACGCCACCGAGGTCTTTGGCATCCGGGAATTAGGAAAAATAATCAAGGCTAACTTTAAAGACCAACTTGAGGTAGAATTTATCGATATCCCTAACGAAATATGATCAATAGACAGCAAACTTTAGACTATATTAATTCACGGACAAAAAATAAAAATCTGGTCAAGCACATGCTGGCAGTGGAAGCCCAGATGCGCGGACTGGCTAAATATTTTGGCGAAAATGAAGACGAGTGGGCAGTAGCCGGATTAATTCATGACGCGGATTACGATCAATGGCCGGACGAGCACCCGAAAAAACTGATCGCCTATTTAGAAGAAAAGCACGAACCGGCTTGGTTGATTGACGCCATCCGCTCCCATGCTTGGGGCTTTCACGAATTCACTCAAGAACCGAAAACCAAATTAGAATGGTCGCTTTACTGCTCGGACGAACTTTCCGGCTTAATCATCGCCTGCGCGCTCGTCCGCCCCAGTAAAAAACTGGCCGAGGTCACTTTGGAATCGATCAAAAAAAAGTGGAAGCAGACGAGTTTTGCCGCCGGCGTCCACCGCGAGCAAACCGAGCTGTGCGAGGCCAAACTAGGGATTAAGCTCGACAAGTTTATTGGTATTTGCCTTAAGTCTTTACAAAATATTAACCAGGATTTAGGGTTATAGTGATGCTCGATCTTAATTTTATCCGGGACAATCCCGACCAAATCAAACAGTCAACCAAAGATAAAGGCTTTGACCCAAAACCGGTCGATCAAGCACTGACACTCGACAAAAATCGCCGGGACATGATCGGCAAAACCGAAGCCCTGCGCGCCCGGCGCAACCAGTTGACTAAAAATAATATCGACGAGGGTAAAAAAATTAAAGCCGAGTTGAAACAACTGGAGCCGGAATTAAAAGAGACAGAAATCAAACTAAAAGAGGCCTTGTGGCAAATCCCCAATCCGGCTTCAGCCAAAGCCCCGCTCGGTAAAAATGAAAAGGACAATGTTGAGGTCAAAAAATGGGGCGAGATAAAAAAATTTGATTTTACCCCTAAAGACCATTTGGAATTGGGCAAAAATTTAGGCATTTTGGATTTTGAATCAGGGGCGAAAGTGGCCGGGTCGCAATTTTATTTTTGGTACGGCGCCGGGGCCAGATTAGAGCTGGCTTTGATCCAATACGCCTTTGATGTTTTGGAAAAAGAGGGTTTTAAACCGGTAATCACCCCGGATTTGGCCAAGTCCCGGTATTACCTGGGCACCGGCTATATCCCCAAGGGCAAAGAGGCCCAAACCTATGAAATTAAAGATCAGGATTTAGGTTTGATTGCCACTGCCGAAGTAACTTTAGCCGCCAAGCACGCCGACGAAATCATTGAGGCCAAAAATCTGCCGATCAAATACATTGGTTATTCGCACTGTTTTCGGCAGGAACAGGGCGCTTACGGCAAGTATTCCAAAGGCCTCTACCGCGTCCATGAATTTACCAAGGCGGAAATGTTTATCTATTGTTTACCGGAAGAATCGGATAAATGGCATGAACATCTTTTGGCCATGGAGGAAAAAATTTATCAAGGACTGAATCTACCCTACCGGGTGTTAGAAATGTGTACCGGTGATCTGGGAGCGATGGCGGCCAGAAAATTTGACATCGAAGCCTGGATGCCCAGCCGGAACGAATACGGCGAGGTGACTTCGACTTCCAACTGCACTGATTACCAAGCCCGTAATTTAAACATTAAGTTCCGCCGGAAAGGCCTGCCTGCGCAGGCAGGCAAAACGGAATATGTTCACATGCTCAACGGCACGGCCATCGCCACTTCCCGGGCGCCGCTGGCAATTTTAGAAAACTATCAGCAAAAGGATGGGTCAGTTAAAATACCGGAGGTACTGCAACCCTATGTGGGAAAAACTCAAATACTTCCTTAGGTATTACACCATTAAAGAGGGCCGGTCGCCGATTAACGGCATGTATAAAGTCGTCATGTGGCTCAACCGGCCGCGCTTGATTATCGGCAACATGGTCCAATCCGGCGGCGGGGTCCGCAAAATCTGGAATAAAGCCATCCACACGCTTAAGGAAAAAAATATTAAGGTCAACCGGGCATTGATCATCGGCCTAGGCTGTGGCGACGCCGCTTTTGAAATCCGAAATCATTACCGCCGGGCTAAAATTACCGGTGTGGAAATCGATCCGCACGTGGTCGAAATGGCCCGGTGTTATTTTAACCTGGCTACCGTCAAAAATTTAAATATCAGCATTGCCGACGGCGCCGGTTATGTTGCCAAACTGGCCCGTGGCAAAAGAATTGCCAAATTTGACCTGATTATCGTTGACGCCTATTTAGGCAGCTCCATGCCCAGAAGTTTTCGCTCCAAAACATTTTTTAAACAACTAACCAAAATTTTAACCCATGACGGTGTGGTGATTTATAATCATCTGTTCTACGATCGGTATAAAAGCGAGGCGGAAAAATTTATTAAAGAAATGGAAACGGCCTTCGGCAAAGTCACTCTGGTGCGCGCCGAGCAAAACCTGCTAATTTTCGGCTGGTACTAAACAAATGTTTAAATGGTTATCTGGATTACTTAATTTAAATGAACGGGAAATAAAAAAAATCCGTGTTTTGGTTGAACAAATTAACCAGCGCGAGGCAGAAGTTAGCAAACTTAAAGCGGCGGATTTTAAAAAACGGGACCCGGACCTAATCTGGTCCTTTGCCTTGGCGCGTGAAGCCAGCCGCCGCACCATAAATTTAAGACCTTTCGACGAACAGCTGATGGCCGCTATCTGTTTTCACGAGGGTAAAATCGCTGAACAAAAAACCGGAGAAGGCAAGACTTTATCGGCCGTTCCCACTTTATATTTAAACGCCCTATCCGGTAAAGGTTGCCATTTAGTCACTGTCAACGACTATCTTGCCCGGCGCGACGCCGGCTGGAACGGGCCGATCTTTGCCTATTTAGGCG
>PCSQ01000007.1:3344-11454 GCA_002772455.1 Candidatus Beckwithbacteria bacterium CG23_combo_of_CG06-09_8_20_14_all_47_9
TATGTTTATGATCCCGAATTTACTGATGAATCGGCGAATGACCCGAAACTGAAACACTTAAAACCGGTTACCAGGCAAGAGGCCTATAAGGCAGACATTACTTACGGCACCAACAACGAATTCGGTTTTGATTATTTACGGGACAATATGGTGCCCCGATTGGAAGACATGGTCCAACGGGGGCACAATTTTGCGATTGTCGACGAGGTTGATTCAATTCTAATTGACGAAGCCCGAACCCCTTTAATTATTTCTGCCCCCGATACCGAACCGACGCAAAAATATTACCAATTTGCCGCCCTGGTTACCGGTTTATCCAAAGCCACCGACTTTGAATCCGACGAAAAACATAAAACCGTCAACTTAACCGAACACGGTACCAAAAAAATCGAGAAAAAACTGGGCGTGGATAATTTATACGAAAAAGATTTCGATACTCTGCACCACCTGGAACAGGCCCTGCGCGCCCGGGAGCACTTTGCCCGGGACAAAGACTACGTGGTAAAAGACGACGAAGTCATTATTGTTGATGAGTTTACCGGCCGGCTAATGTTCGGCCGCCGCTACTCGGAAGGCCTGCACCAAGCCATCGAGGCTAAAGAAAACGTGACTATCAAACAGGAGTCCAAAACCCTAGCGACGATCTCTTTTCAAAATTATTTTAGGATGTATAAAAAATTAAGCGGCATGACCGGGACGGCGGCAACCGAAGCCGAAGAGTTTAAGAAAATTTATAACCTGGACACGGTCATTATCCCCACCCATAAAAACATGGTCCGGGCGGATGCCGGAGATATGGTTTACAAAACCAGCCGGGCTAAATTTTCTGCCATTGTCAAAGAAGTGGAAGAAAAATATAAAAGCGGCCAGCCGGTCCTAATCGGCACGCCGGCTATCGATAAAAATCAGATTATTGACGAGTTTTTGAAACGCAAAAAAATCCCCCACCAAGTCTTAAACGCCAAAAATCACGAAAAAGAAGCCCAGATTATTGCCGAGGCAGGACGACTTAAAGCCGTCACCGTCGCCACCAACATGGCCGGTAGAGGAGTCGACATTATTTTGGGCGGCGACCCGCAGGAACGGGATAAACCAGTTTGGCTAAAAGAACATCAAGCTGTTGTCAAGGCCGGCGGTCTGCATGTCATCGGCCTGGAACGGCACGAATCCCGGCGGATTGACAACCAGCTGCGCGGCCGCTCCGGCCGGCAGGGAGATCCGGGTTCATCGCGCTTTTATGTCTCTTTAGAAGACGATATCATGCGCATCTTCGGCGGCGAGCAGATTTCTAAATTGATGACGACTTTGAAAATGCCCGAAGACGTCCCCCTGGAACACGCCATGGTCTCTAAAGCCATCGAACAAGCCCAAGTTAAGGTGGAAAGTTTCCATTTTGATTCAAGAAAACACTTAGTGGAATATGATGACGTCATGAATAAACAGCGGGAGATAATTTACCAGCGCCGGAAACAAACATTGGAATCAACCATCGGCAAAGTGGAAAAGATTTTGGAGCAGGAAGTTAATAATTTAGTCAATTTAAGTCTTAATCCCCAAACTCAATTAATCGATCATGAAGCTCTAATGAAAGAACTCATCATGATTATTCCCTTTGAACCGGCCTCGCAAAAGCAGGTTTTGGCAAAACTAAAGCTGCTTCAAACCAGTGAGGAATTAATTCCGGAAGTCAACGCGATTATCAGCCGAACTTACCAGCAGCGGGACAAACAGGTCGGGCCGGAAGTGATGCGTCAAATGGAAAAATTCGTCTTGCTCTCAACGATTGACCGGTTGTGGATCGACCACTTGGACGCGGTTGATGATCTGCGCGAAGGCATCGGCCTACGCGGCTACGCCCAGCGTGATCCGCTGGTCGAATACAAAACCGAAGCCTTTACCATGTTTGAAAAATTGATTAACAGTATTAATTACGAAGTGGCCCGCAAGATTTTTAGAGTCCAGATTGTTCAGACCAATGTTCCGCCTTTGCCCGCCGAAGCCTTGGCGAAGGCCGGGCCAAAGACAACCGAGTCTAAATCCGAAACCCCAACCATTCCTGTCCCCGCTCCATCAAGCTTTGCCGCCGCCTTTGCCAAGGCCGGCTCTAACCGCCCCGTCCCGCAGCCTGCAGGGTCCAACCCTGCAGGTAAAAAAACCAAACTCGGCCGGAACGACCCCTGTTTCTGCGGCTCCGGCAAAAAATGGAAAAAGTGCCACTACCCCCAGTTAGCTAATTAGTAATAATACTCGGCTTATGCAAAAGAAAAAAAACGATTATGACGAATATTTGGCCAACTTACACTCTAAACAAATAACTTCCGAAGAAGTAATAAAAAGCGTTGTTAAAGAAGGCACTGGAAAAAATGTTATTTCAAAGAAA
Organism: Candidatus Beckwithbacteria bacterium CG23_combo_of_CG06-09_8_20_14_all_47_9; assembly: GCA_002772455.1. Classification (GTDB taxonomy): domain Bacteria; phylum Patescibacteriota; class Microgenomatia; order UBA1400; family CG1-02-47-37; genus CG1-02-47-37. The sequence goes on from PCSQ01000007.1 coordinate 5,725, forward strand.
AAAATAATTGCTGGAGAAATTAACGAGGTGTATGAGATTAATCTAGAGGACAAAACTCAAGTTGTTTTGAGAATATCCAGAAATGGTCCGCCAGATTTCCAACAAGAAAAATGGGCCGCAGGGCAATGTAAAAAAGTTGGAGTCCCTGTTCCAGAAATAATTTTAATTAAGTATTTGAGGGTTGAAAATCAGGAATTGGCGTTTTGCTTGATGGAAAAAATTGACGGGGAACCACTGGAAAGAGGAAAGATTGATTTTGATAAGCTTCCCTTAGAACAAAGAAAAAACTATATAAATCAGGCAGGGGAAATTCTTTCAAAAATTCATTCAATCTCGGCAGAAGGATTTGGTGGAATTATTGGAGACGGGAAACCGCAATTTGAAACTTCTGATGAATTAATTTTGGATATGTTAAGTAAACGAGAAGAATACGAAAAAACGGCAAGGGAAGAAAATCTTGATATAAAACTAATTCCCAAAGCAATGAAAATAATTCAGAATTTCAAAGAGGTATATAAAAAGAAAAAGCCATGTCTAAATCACGGGGATTATGGACACAAACATTTCATGGTTAAAAACGGAAAAATCGTTGGAATTTTGGATTTTGGGAGTATAAGAAGTGATACACCGGAATATGATTTCTCTTGCTTTGACTATTGGTTTGGACATTACATTCCAATCAAATGGTTGAAAGAAGGATATCAAAACAAATCTCTTTTTAACGCTGGCTTTGAGGATTTTCTTTATTTCATTAGAATTTCAAAAGGATTGGAGATCTTTGAGTGGTATCATAAGCAGGGATACAAGGAAGCCATGGAAAATGCTAAAATAAAATTAATTAGAGATTTAAATTATTTTGAGTAGACTCTAAATTGCTCATTATTTTCTAATATCTTCTAAAATCTTCTAAAATAGACTTATGGAAGATTTATTACGCCAATTAGACGCTTTGCGGCTGGCTCTTGAACTGGTCAAGCCCTCGCCGATTGTCGAGGAAAATATCCGGCGCGAGTCGCTGTTAAAAAGCGCGCTTTACTCGGCCAAAATCGAGGGGAACCGATTATCTTATGAAGAAGTAGCCAGCGGGTTAAATGACCAAACCCGGGCAAAACTGGAAGTATTTAACCTGCTCAAGGCTCATCATTTTGTTTACTCAAAAAAATCCCCAAAAAGAATCTCACTGACACTAATAAAAAAACTCCACCAAATTACCATGGATCGGTTATTGACTGCTCCGGGGGAATCCCGTCACGAGGCCGGCGCGATTTTTAATCAAGCCGGCGTGGCCGTTTACTTTTCCCCATCGCCGGGAGAAATTGTTATTCGGCTCAAAAATTTAATTAAACAAGCCAGTTATTCAAAAAAACCAATTCCCGTTAAAGCCGCTGCCGCCCACTTCTCTTTTGAGAAAATTCATCCGTTTATTGACGGCAACGGCCGGGTTGGCCGCTTGCTGACTGCCGCCATTATGAACCAAGGCGGTTACGGCTTTAAGGGTTTAGTGTCAATAGAGGAAACGATTAATCAGCTAAAAGATCAATATTATCAAGCCTTAAGTGAAACCAAAACCACCCAACCCTTAACGAAATTCTTATTAAAACTTTACGCGGAGCAGGGTAAAAAAATTCTCACCCGGCTGACGCAATCAACAAGCCAAAGCCAACTTGATTTACCCTTGCGCCGCCGGGAAATCTTAAACGTTGTCCGCGACCACCCCTATGCCAGTTTTGACTTTATCAGCCGCCGTTTCTTTAACGTCAACCCCAAAACCTGATTATCAAAGTCGGCGCTACCCGCGGCAGAGCCGCGAGGTAAGTCAGCTAATAAAATCTTAGCGGCCGACAAAAAGGACGGCATTTTTAAAACTCGCTTTCAAGAACAACCGTATGATTATGAAACTGATTTTTCTGATAGAAATTTCTGGCTAAATCATTATTGTAAATCGCTTCGACTTTTACCCGGCTGGCCCCCATCGCCTTCACTCTTTTCATAAAAACAGCGACCAGTTTACTGCCAACCCCCAAGTACCGGTATTTTGGTTCAACAAACATGTTATCGATCTCGGCCATTTTCGGCTTGATCCGAAAGAACCAATGGCCAACATAGCCGCAAATATAACCGATGATTTTTTTATTTTCTTGAGCAACAAAAACAATGCCATCTTTTTTGGTTATTCTTTCAGTAAAATAATCCTGCCCGATTTTCGAATATGTCCATTTAAGATTATATGTTTTAGTGAAAGCCCGCTCATATTTAAACAAGTCCAAACTTAAACCAGAAATCGCCGGTAAGTCTTTAATAGTTGCCCGACGGATTAACATTGATTACTTAAACTTATCAGGAAATTTTTGGCGTAAGAAAACCGCATTTTTGTCCCGCTCGCTGATAATCATTTTAGCTTTCTCAATCGGCCAGGCAATACTTAAATCCGGATCAAACAAAGAGATCGCCTGATCGCCGGATTTATCCCGTTCCTGGTAAAGTTTATCGACACAGTAAAGGTAATCCACCGGGGATTTAAGCACGCAAACCGAGTTGGCAATTCCCTGACTGATATACAATGAGCCTTTTAACCCGCCATTATCCGGGCCTAATTCAAAGGTTTCCACTACCCCGAAAGTCGGCGAGTCAGGCCGGACATCAGCCAAAGCCGAAAAGGCAAAACCATTAATCACTGTCACCAATTTATTCCAGCCTTCGGCATGCATTCCCCGAACCACATTGAGAAGCGACCGAGAGTGATTGATTTGGGCGATTTTAAACGGCTGACCGGTAACCGTTTCAATTTTATGGGTATGGCCGACCTCGGCAAAAAAACCCCGCTCGTCAGCGGCAAAATTGTAAGCGAGGAAGTACAAACCATCAATCTTGGTTTTAAATACTCCGGGTTGAATTTCTAGAGCAGGAGACGGCTTAAACATCATACAATCATCCCCCAATCCAAAGTCGGCGTCAACAGGATCGGCTGTTTTTCCCCCACGATCACCATATACTCAAACATGGCCGAAAGACCGCCATCAATCGTTTTGACCGACCAGCCATCATCAGCCACTTTCACCTGGTCGCTGCCGGTGACAACTTGCGCTTCAAGGCATAAAACCAGATTTTTTTCCAAAAGCGTACCGGTTTTCTTTTCCCCGAACGCCGGAATTGCCGGCGGGTCATGAAGTGTCCGGCCGATGCTGTGACCGGTGTATTGTTTCAGCACGTCAAAACCGTTATTCTGGGCAATTGTCTGCATCCGGTTACCCAAATCGCCGGTGGTGTTGCCGGCAATGGCCAAGGGGATGGCCGCGGCGACGGCATCCCGGGCGGCCGTAACCAAAGATTTACTGGCCGGCGTAAATTGGCCAACGGCCACGGTAAAACAATGATCGGTATATAAACCCTGGTAAACCAGGCCAAAATCCACCTTGACGACGTCGCCGGCTTTAAGTTTCTCTGTTTGACTCGGAATTCCGTGCACGACTACATCATTAACCGAAATGCAGGTTGAGTATTGGTATGGATTGGCCGGATATACCCCTTTAAATGCCGGTTTCACTTGGTTTTTCCGGCATAAACTTTCGGCCAGCCGGTCAATCTCGATCGGTAAAATCCCCGGTTTAACCGCCAGCTTTAACTCTCTTAAAATTTGCGTTGATAAAGCTCCGGCGCGCTGATAGTTAACCAGATCGTGGTGATTAGTAATAATCATGCCAAACTATAGCGGCCGTTTTGATAAATCACTAATTTTTGGCCGCTTGCCAGCATGGCCGTCACCGTCCGATCGCTTGTCGAAATCATGTCGGTGTGTTCAGCTGAATCGTTGTAGCCTCTTTTGGCCCAATCAGCTTCGGTCAATTTGGCCGCCTGCCCCTTATAACAATCTTTGTAGGCCATGCCAATCGCCACATGGGTGTTGCCAAACGGACCGCCGATATTTTCGTCAAACAAAGTTTCGGCCATAATATGGCTGATGCGGGACATCCGGCTATCGGTCAGGGAAAACTCGCCCAGTTTATCGGCATTGGTAGTTTTAAGCATTTGCTGCAATAATTTATTGCCGGTTGAGGCCGAAGCCTTAATTATTTTCCCGGCTTTGAATTTAAGAATAATCCCGGAAACAATATTGCCGTAACGGTACAGCGGCTGGTTAAACTTAATCCAGCCTTCTGTCCCCCGCCAATCAGGCGAGGTGAAAATTTCAAAGCTGGGAATGTTGCGGCCCGTACCCCCTTGCCACAAACGATCGCGGCCGATTTTAAGGATTAAATCCACCTCTTTACCTTTAACCTGAACGCTTTGAATATTTAAGGCGTTAATTTTTGCCAGAATTTTTGCCTGCAAATCAAAAACTTTTTGCCAGGCTTTTATTGGCTCCGGTTTATCCAAAAAACAGGCTTTAATAATCTGTTGCCAGTAAGACTCTAAGGATAAGCCGACCAGTTGGGCTTTGGCCGGGGTGGCCCATAAGGCAATCGTCCAGGTATGCTGACCCTTTAACTCTTTGGCTACCAGCCAATCCTGGTAAGGTTTTAAGCTTTGCCGGGACAGAAGCGGTTTGGCCGGATCGATGTTTTTTAACTCAAACGGGTCAACGTCAGCAATCACCGCAATCCGGTGATCGATCAAATCCGCCTGGGCTTTGAGATATTTTGCCGGAAAAAACTTAATCTGCGCGTCGCTGGCCAGAGTGTAAAAATCTTTGGCAAATTCCGTCGGCAATAGTCTAATAATCGGCTGGGCGCCGGCTTTTAACACCGCATTTTGCAGCTCTAATGCCAGCGGCTTAGCCGCATCCTGTACCTGGCATAACACCACTTCGCCGGGTTTAACTCCCTGGCCGGAATTTAAAGCAAAGTTCACCAGCACCTGGGCGTATTTTTGCAATATTTTCTTGCTTGGTTGATAATCAGCCATATGCTGGATTTTACCACCTTATGGCTAGATTTAAAAAACTTCTAATTCTGCTCGCCGCGGCAATTACCGGCAGCGGCATTCCGGTATTTTCCAAAATAGTTTTACAAACACTCAACCCGGAGGAAATGATGACCATCAGGCTTTTTGTCGCTTGGCTAGTTTTCTTACCTTGGGTGTGGAAATCTCTGCCGAAGAAATTTTCCGACTGGTTAGCGATTAGCCTGGTCACTCTCCCGGCAGTCATTAATATGGTGTTATTTGCCAATGGAGTCCAATTCACTTCAGCCACCATGGCCCAATTAATCTATGCCTTCAGCCCGATCGTGGCCGCCGTCATCGTCGTTATTATCGGTCAGGAAAAATTAACCCGGGGAAAAATCAGCGGGATTGCCATCGGTTTTTTCGGCATGATGATTTTACTGGTGCCGTCAATCAATCTCCAAACCGCCAACACTTTAATAGGAAACCTCAAGGGTAATGGTTTACTCTTAATCGGCATGATCTGCTGGACAATTTATACCATTGCCTCCAAACCGCTAAATAATCGGTTTGCCGCCCAAATTATTTCTTTTAATTTACTCGTCAATGGTTTTCTGGCTAATTTTATCCTGGGTGGGTTTAGAATCTTTTCCCCGGAAAAACTTGGGCAAATTCCCCTTTCAACCTGGGGGTGGATTGTCTATTTAAGCGTGGTTTGCAGTATTGGTTTTTTCTCGTTGTACCAACTGTCAATCAAGCTGACTTCGGCAGTGACCACTTCAATAATGCACTATTTAACTCCGGTATTTACTTTTATTTTGGCGGCAGGACTTTTACGGGAAAGCTTAA
>PCSQ01000007.1:11581-12389 GCA_002772455.1 Candidatus Beckwithbacteria bacterium CG23_combo_of_CG06-09_8_20_14_all_47_9
AGGCATAACGCTTTTTATGAAACAAGATAAAATAACCATTGCTGTTCGTCGAGAATTAAAAAAATATATTGATATTGCCTACCGTGACGGTGAAAGAAAATTTTTCAAAGAACCGATTAAAAATATCGGGGTTAGGCTGCCGAGCCGCCGCCGGGTGGCACAAAAACTCTGGCCGCGGGTTAATTCTTTAACCAAACCTCAATTATTTAAAGTCTGCGAAAAACTTTTTTCCGGTTTCAGCGAAGAAACCACTATCGCCTCGGCCTGGCTCTGGCGCAGCCGCCAAAAATTTGAGGCAGAAGATTTTAAACAATTTGAGATTTGGATGGATAAGTATTTTGATAACTGGTCCAAGATCGATGATTTTTGTACCCATGTTTTAGGCTATCTCATTAACCATTTTCCGCGGTTAGCACCAAAAGTCTTTAGCTGGACTAAATCTAAAAACCGCTGGATGAGGCGGGCGGCAGCCGTTAGCCTGATTTATCCCTGGGGAAAACCGAAACAGTTTTTACCCCAAATTTTAAAAACCGCCCAGGCTTTACTTGAAGATAGAGACGACCTGGTCCAGAAAGGTTACGGCTGGATGCTCAAAGAAGCCGGCAACCATAATCAGGCAGCCGTGTTTGACTTTGTGATGAAACACAAAAGTAAAATGCCCCGCACTGCCCTGCGTTACGCCATCGAAAAATTCCCGGCAAAATTAAAACAGCAGGCAATGACTCTATCACACACCGGGTGTGTGATTATTTCTTAAATCTTGATTTGGTATTTACGGGTTAAGGTCCGGCCGTCATTAAGGCCGATC
>PCSQ01000147.1 GCA_002772455.1 Candidatus Beckwithbacteria bacterium CG23_combo_of_CG06-09_8_20_14_all_47_9
CCAGCAAAACCAGATCGGACCAATAACCGTCAACCGGCCCGGCCTTAACTTCCGCCTCCGGTAAAAGCATTTTCAGCCAGGAAACGGTTGCACTGTCAATCCGGCCCGGGTCTTTAACATAAATCGTGGTCGTTTCGGGCACTGCCGCCGTACTGACCACGCTCACCAGCTCAATCCCGTGATTAGCGATCACCCGGCTTAAGTTCCGGCCGTTAACCAGACTCAAGCTCAATGACTCGCCGGCGGCTTCTTGGCTAAAAACCTGTTCGTTGACTAAATTGCTTGTCTGCCAGTCAGGCTTCTGGTTTAAATCCAGAGTCAATTTAGCTTCCACCCGGAATTTTGACCAGTACCACCACTTAATCCGGTCCAGCCAGCTTAAATTAGTTTGCCGATCCGCCTGCCAGCCTTTAATCGCCAATCCCAGCGCTTCCTGACTGGTCCTCATTAAAGTCAACCCGCCCCGATGGTCGATCTGGCCTAAGGCAAAAACATTTTTCCATTGGTATGGGCCATAGCCAAAAGCGGTTTCGACCGGCAGCCGGCCCGGAATTTTCCAATCGATCGCTTTGGCATACTCCGGCAGCAACGTATGCACCGTCAGCTTATCCCCCCGCTGTTCGACGTAAGAAAACTCGTGGCGGCCCCGCCACTGGCTTCGGCCCGCCGCCTGCCATAAGCGGCCGGCCAGGATTAATCCGGCGACCAGGCCGATAAAAATCAATCCCCAGCTAGTCCGGGATTTTTTCGAGTGCCACGCGTAAGTCATGGGGCAAAGGGGACGTCAAATTAATAATCCGGTGAGTCATCGGCTGGCTGAAACTGACTTTACAGCTGTGCAAAAACAAGCGCGGGCACCAAGTCAAATCCTGTTTTAACCGTTTCTTTCCCAAGTAAAAGGGGTCAGCCACAACCGGATGGTCCAAATGCTTAAAATGGACCCGGATTTGATGCGTCCGCCCGGTTTGCGGATATACTTCCACTAACGAATAATCCGGGTAAGCCTTCAGAACCCGGTAACCGCTGACGGCCGAACGGCCGTCAATAAATACGCCGAAACGCCGACGGTTGGCCGGATTTCTGCCGACGGGCAAATTGATCCGGCCGGCCGCCGGTTCCAGCCGGCCGTGGACTAAAGTTAAATAAGTTTTTTTTACCTGCCGGTTTTTAAACTGGGCCTGCAAGGCTAAAAGCGCCGGCGCGGTTTTAGCCACCAGAAGCAAACCGCTGGTGTCTTTGTCTAAACGATGGACAATTCCGTGCCGGGGTAAAGCGATAGGCTCCAACCAGTCTTCCACTGTCTCCGCTCCTTTGGTTGTCTCGGCCCGGTTAACCGTAATTCCGCTCGGTTTGTCGATGACCAGCAAATCATTATCTTCATAGACCGGGCTACTTTTCGACAGCACAACGGATGCATTTACTTACGGTCGGATCGATAGCCAAACGATCGGTGTCAATCATCCGACCGCAATTATCACATAAACCAAACCGGCCCAGTTTGATCTTAGTCAGGGTTTTCCTAATATTAATCAGGGTTTTATCGACTTCGAGCTTCAGGGCCGAGACCCGGTCATGACCGAACTCTTCGGCCGCGTCGGCATCGACGGCGGCATTATCATTTAACCGGTCGCCGTCATTAAACGGATCTTCAGTGTTCAAATTCTCCTGCCTCTTTTTCAGTTTCAACTCTTCCGATTGCAGTTGTTTTCTCAATGGTTGAAGAATTTTTGTCGGAAATTTTATTTTAGACATAATCAAAGCCGCGTTTTTTTCTGGACGGTAATTTTTTTACCGGCGCTTTTATGATTATACCCGACCGGAACCATAAAATCAAGCCGCCGGCAACCGCCAGGCCAACCCCCCACCATTGGTACGGCTGGGATTGCCGCCAACCCAAACCGAAACTTAAAACCCCGGTTAAAATTAAATAAGCCGCGGCCAGTACCCCTTCTTTCAGGTTAAGGATCCGATAGCGTTTTTCCCAAAAATTAAGCAGGCCATAGACCAGGACCAAACCCGCCACCCGGATTGTTTCCGCTAACCAGCCGGCGCCGGCCAATAAACTGCCCAGGTGGGCCATAATTTCTACCAGCAGCACCGCCGCCACAACCGCTTCAAACCATGTCCAAAAATTAAGCTTTTGCTTAAACCCCCAAACCAATAAAATTATCAGGCCGCCCAGCCAGGCGGTTTCGGCAGACAAACCGGGAAATTTAGTTAAAAAAATCATCTTGTACCAGCTCCCGCCGAAGACCTCCGGGTAAAATAAAATATAACCAAGTCTGCCGGTGATAACGGCGCCGGCGCCGGCAATCAGCCAGCCATCCATGACCGCGGTCTCTTCCCAACCCGCCTCCTTGGCTTTCTGCCACAGCTTAAACGCCCCCAAAAAAAATCCCAAAAATAACAGCACCCCGAAAGAATGAATATCAATCGGACCAATTGATATTAAAGTTGGCCACATACTAGATACTATATACTAAATACTTTATACTTATCCACATGCTCGCCGCTTCACACGTCTTAATCGGAGCGTCTCTGGCCCGCTTGGTACCCAACCCGGCTGTCGGATTACCGCTGGCTTTAGGCCTGCATTTTTTGGGCGATCTCCTGCCACACTGGGACCTGCGGACCCGCCACGCAGTCCGGTCAAAACTCAAAATAATCGCTTTATCTTTAACCGATGCCGGCATCGGTTTTATCATCGGCTGGTGGTTATTCAGCCGCACCGTTCCGGCTCCCTATTTAATCGCCATGATGTTTACTGCCCAACTGCCCGACTGGCTCGAAGCCCCTTATCACATTTTTGAGTGGAATTTCCCCCCGTTCTCCTCAATTAAAAAACTGCAAAGCCGCCTGCATCATAAACTCGATCTTCCCTGGGGTTTAGTTTGGCAAATGCTGGTGGTGATTGCTTTTCTGACCTTTAGCCTCTAGAAACGTAATCACCGTTTCGGGTATCAATAATTACCTTTTCGCCTTGGTTTATA
>PCSQ01000006.1:0-2082 GCA_002772455.1 Candidatus Beckwithbacteria bacterium CG23_combo_of_CG06-09_8_20_14_all_47_9
CATTGCCATTATCCAGCCCATTTATAATCTGACCAGCCAATTCTAGGGGGAGCAATGAAAAAAGCCTACCTGCGCAGGCAGGGTTTTACCCTGATTGAACTACTAGTTGTTATTACTTTGATTGGTGTTTTAGCTGTGGCCGTGCTTTCGGCTTTAAACCCAATTGAACAGATTAACAAAGGCCGGGATGCAGCTAAAAGGGCTGATTCCTCCCAATTGTTAAACGCCCTCGATCGTTACTTTGCTTCTAATGAAAAATTTCCCTGGAATAACTACACCGGGTCAACCGCTAATTATACGACCAGTGTTGATTTGGCTTTTGCCGGAACCGCTGATTTAGTCGGCGTGGGTGTTTGTAGTAGCGGAGCGATTACTGATGCCAATGTTACCGGAGCCGGAACCGCCGGCTGTACCACTAATGGTTATCTAATCAATACCCAAGAAGTTAAAGCTCAATTTGCCAAGAGATCTTATTTCAAATCCAGTGCTTTAGATGCTGACAAGATGTATCTTTATAAAGCGGTCAGTGAACCTTCGGTTTCAGTTTGTTTTATTCCGGCCTCTAAGGCAACCAGAGACCGGGCCGGAGGAGCAACTTCCCCGTTGAAAGATTTGAATGTTACTGCAGGTGGAATTCCAACGACGATTGAAATTTGTACGGTAGCTCCCACGGCTGCTGAATGGGCTGATCCGACGACCGCTTGCTTTGTCTGTATTCCGGAAGAGTAAAAATATTCCACCCCGGGGTGGAATATTGTGGGTATGCCTTATAGACAACTGCCGTTAGTTGATGACGAGATTTACCATATCTACAATCGGGCATTTAATCGGCAAACCGTTTTTATAGATAGAAGCTATTACTCGAGAGCAATCAGTTCCTTAAATTTATACCGGCATTTAATCAATATTAAATACGCTTTTTTTAAAACTCACTTACCTAAGACCCAGAAGAAAATCATTGAAGAAAAAATCCCGCTGATTGAAATTATTGCTTATTGTTTCATGCCGAACCATTTTCATTTGTTGGTAAAGCAAATACACGAACAAGGAATTGTAAAATCTGTGGGAAAATTTTCCACCAGTTATGCCAAATATTTTAATACTAGGAGAAATAAGAAGGGACCGGTTTTTGAGGGCAGATTTAAAGCCGTATTAATTGAATCTAATGAGCAACTGCTTCATGTAAGCCGTTATATTCACCTTAATCCGTATTCTGCCTCATTGATTAAAATGAATGAAATTAAGGATTATTCCTACTCATCAATCGGCGATTATTTAGGCGTGTCCAAAAATCCTATTTCTGATCCGGAAATGGTTCTTAATCAGTTTAAATCCGGAAAAAATTATTTGGAATTTGTAACCGATAATGCTGATTATCAGCAGAATTTGCAGCGGATTAAAAAACAGTTATTGGATGCCGAAGAGTAAAAATATTCCACCCCGGGGTGGAATATTTAGGCCGTGATATTATAAAGAGTATGGATTATTGGCTGTTGTTTTTTCTGGGCGCGTGCGTCGGCAGTTTTTTGGGGGTGGTGCTGTACCGGCTGCGCCGGAACAGATCGGCCCTTAAAGGCCGGTCGGTCTGCGACCATTGCCGGAAGCAAATCGCCTGGTATGACAACATTCCCCTTCTCTCTTTTTTGCTTTTAGGCGGCAAGTGCCGTTATTGCCGGCGGCCGATTAACCCTGAATACCCGGTGATGGAGCTGTTGGTGGGGGCGCAATTCGTCTGGGTTTATTGGCTGTTGAAGATTAATTTTAATTTCTTTAATTGGGTCGAGGGCTGGTACAGCCTGGCTTTGCTCATTTATTGGCTGGTTTTATTTTCCGGCTCGATTGCCATGGCTATTTACGACTTTAAATATCTATTAATCCCCGACCAGGTTTTAGGTCCGCTGATAGTAATTGCTTTTTTGCGTTTGTTTGTTTCCGGCAATTGGCAGGTGCTGGCGGCGGCGTTCGGCTCGATGGCTTGGTTATGGTTCTTGCACTTGATCACCCCGGGTAAAGGTATGGGTTGGGGCGACGTTAAACTGGCGTTTTTACTGGGATTGGTGCTGGGTTGGCCTTTGATTCTGG